>NZ_FR886673.1:0-2577 GCF_000436615.1 Blautia sp. CAG:237 | reverse complement strand
TCTTCAGATATTTCTGATAGCTGTTGTCCTGCATCAGAACGATGTCCGGAAGTGTGCTGTAGTCACCAGCGTTAGCTGCTGTTGTCAGTTTGGTCTGGCAGTCATCAGAAGATGTCTCAATAACGTCTACTGCAAATCCATCATGATCTTTTGCATACTGCTCACCAGCCATCTGCATGGATTTGATGTTGAAGTTCTGATCCCATGCCCATACGGTTAAGGTGTTGTCATCGTCTGCTGCATAAACAGTTGTAGCTGCGCCGGCAAAGGATGCTGCCATAATACCTGTCATTAATACTGCAAGTAATTTTTTCTTCATTTAGATGTCCTCCTTTTATTAAGCGTATTCTTTTACCTCGAATTGCTTATGAATCAATTATAGCATCCGATTCAATAGGATAGTTTGCAGAATCATTTACATAATGTGCATTTTCGACCATTTTGTGTATTTCGCACTATTTACATGATTCATTTTTGGGTTTTTTGTTTGTTTTTCGCATTCATGCGTTTTTTGTCGTATCATTTTGATGAAAAAAATCCTCTCTTTTCGACAGAATGCATAGATTCTTTGTTTCCAAGAGAGGTTTTTGTTCTTATTTCATAAATTTTTCATTCATTTTTTGTACATATTTCACATATTTTTTCACATTTTATGCAAAATAGACTTTTTGAGGATGCAGGGTTTTTATGGTATGCAGCATCTCATCCGTCAGATCAAGAAGAAGTTTTATTTTGTTTCCGTCCTCTTTTACGATCATTGTGTAGTATGGCACATCATCGTCGTAGGATGTGTAATCGTATTTTTTAAGCTTTTCTGTGCCGCCGTTTTTCTTGTATTTTGCAACGCTTTCGTGCCAGTGCGGCGCGGTCACTTCCATGTTTTTGAGTTCCAGGACATGAGCGGTCTTGCGGTATTTCTTGCCATAGATCACATCGATGGTAAGTGTATCGCTCTCAAGTGTGTACTCGTAATCTTTCTGGCTGAAGACATCATACACGAAATAAAGTGCCGCCAGCAAAAATCCTGCAAGCATGAAGGACTGAGAGATCGTGATTCCGAGTATTACAAAGAACACGGCAAAAATGATCATGACTTTTCGCAGGATACCGGACATGCTTTTTTTCTTCCGGGATACCTGCTCTACAATTTTGTAATCGTACATTAAAAAATTCCTTTCTGTTTTGGATTCTATTCTACCATCCCTCTTCTGAGTGGATGTCGAATTTCAGGATCTGCTGTTCGTAGCTTTCCGGGCGTTTTCGCCATTCGATCGGGGTAACTCCCATAAGCTGCTTAAAGTTCCGGTTAAACGTTGAGTTTGTCGTAAATCCGCACTTGTGGGCAATATCTGCCACCGGCGCATCTGTTTTCTGCAGAAGATCACAGGCAGTCTGGATTCGCACGGTATTGATATATTCCAGCGGGCTTACTTTCATATAAGAGGTAAAAAGCCGTCGAAAATGTGTCTCACTGATGTGGCAGCTTTTTGCGAGATTTTCGATCTTGATATCTTCCATGTAGTGATCGGATATGTAATCGAGAGATCTGGAGATCATGTTCGTGATCTTTCCCTTTTCTTCCGGAACTCTCTCTTCTGCTTCATTTCGATTCATTCTGGCAATTTCCGCCAGAAGTGACGCAAGGATTCCTTTTGCTTCCTCAAGATAAAATTCCTCGCCATTTCGCATAATATCCATGATCTTGAGGATCTTGGCTGCTACAGAAGTATTGTCTGCTTCTTTTAGAAACAGTGGTTTGGAATAAATACGCTGGAGCATTTTTTCTGCTTTTACAGGATTGTCCAGAAATTTCCGAAGAAATCCCTCTACATCGATAAACAGATACTCCCACTGGCTAAGATCTCCCGGATCACTGTTCGTAGTATGAGGATAATTCGGTGGAAGGACCGTAAACTCTCTTCCATGAAAACGCACCATATCCTCTCCCAGAATCAGATGCCCCTCTCCCTCATAGCAAAAGCCGATCTCAAGATAATTATGAAAATGAAGATAATCCACACCTTTTCCATAATTCTGCCGCCACTTCTGCCCCAGCAATGCCAGGATCGGGCTCCCCGCCGGCATCTGGTAGTAACGGAACTCCATCTTGGGTTTTTTTCTCTTTTTCGCCATTGTATCCCTCCGTTTCTCAGAGATATTGTATTATTGTACAACAAAAAAAGGGTAAAAAAAAGACCTCTCTGCCATAACTGGCATTGAGATCTTTTTCTTTTCCAGTCTTCTGACCGGTTTATATCGCTCCCAGAATTTCTCTGGCGTTGTCGATCCGTTCCTTCGAAGGTGGTCTGACACCTTCCAGCGGATAAGGAATCCCTAGCTGTTCCCACTTAAATACACCAAGTGTATGGTACGGAAGCACTTCGACTCTCTCCACTGTTTTTAAAGTATGGATAAAATCTGCAAGCCTGTGGAGATACTCATCTTTATCACTGCCTCCCGGAACCAGTACGTGGCGGATCCACATCGGTTTTCCCATATCTGACAATTTCCGTGCCATTGCCAGAATATTTTTGTTGGACTGTCCTGTAAGCTTGATATGTTCTTCTTCGTCAATCT
>NZ_FR886672.1:0-4325 GCF_000436615.1 Blautia sp. CAG:237 | reverse complement strand
TCGTGTCGCTGGTTCGATTCCGGCTCTGGGCATTTACCTTGTAAAGGTAACGAACGGCTGGTTAGAAAAAGCCTGAGCGATTTACTCTGCAACATTGTGCAAAGTAAATGCAAAACTGCATATGGGGTATTAGCTCAGTTGGTAGAGCACTTGACTTTTAATCAAGTTGTCCGGGGTTCGAATCCCCGATGCCTCACTACTTTTTAAGAACACTATCATTTCGATAGTGTTTTTTTATTGCCTAAGTTCTTTTTATATTGATGCCCGCATATATTATAGTACATGCGTAGTAGTGGGACGTGCGCAATCCCGGCTTCTTGGCATGGAAGAATTAAGGAGGGCATTATGAAGAAAATAAGAGAGAGTTTTCATATGATCGCTGCTGCTGTATTTTGTCTTGTGATGAGTGTCAAAGCAACTGTTTTAAAAGAAATGGGACAGGCTGTGGGGCTTAGTGAGGGAGCTTTTGAATATGTTCCTGGAGCTCGGAATGCGGCGGGAAATACAACAGATTCTTCTATGTACAGAACTGCGTCAGAACATGATAATTATATAAGGAAGGTTTTCTTCTGGATGAGAGGTCCGGGTGACAGGAGTGTGGATGCATTAGAGGGGATTCCGCCGATTATGCAGAATGTGATCCTTCAGGAATAAATGCAGATAAAAATACCGTTTCTCTGCTTCTTCGGATAAAGCAGAGAAACGGTATAAAGTCTGAGATCAGGAGTTCTGGAATGTAACATTGATCGTGCAGATCTCACTGTTGGTGCCAACTCGCATGGCTGGTCCCCAGACACCGGATCCGGAAGTGACGATGTTGTGCATGGATCCTTTTTGGAGATATCCACAGGGATTTCCCCACAGGAATTTGATCGTTATGTTTCCCGGGAATGTCTGTCCATCGTGCGTGTGGCCACAGAGATCAAGATCAACACCTGCATCTGCAATTTCCTGGAGTTCTTTTGGCTGATGGTCAATAAATATAATTGGTTTATCCTTGTCCAGCTTCTCGGTAAGCTGGGCAGGGGTTTTTCTTTTTTCTTCTATTTTTTCTATCAGGGAAGCGTCTTTACGGCCGACTACGTAGAAACTGTTGTCGATCAGGACGGCTTCATCTTCCAGAAGCTGAATATTGCTGTCTTTTAGAAATTCCCTCATGCGTGGATCTTTGAGGCTCTCAGCCCCTTCTTTGCCAGGATTAAAAGTAAAACCAGCAAGGATTGGCTCATTCAGATCATGATTTCCCCAACAGGCATAAACACCGTAACGGGAGTTGATCTTGCGTAGGATTTTTTTGACCTTTTTGGGCTCGTGGATCGCTTCGTATTCATTATCAAAAATATCTCCGGCAATGCAGACAAGATCAGGATTTTGTTTGTTTATTTTTTTTACGATCTCTTTTGCATGGATAGTACCGGCATTGTAGCCGAAATGTGTATCGGCGATGAACACGATTTTCAGGGAATCGAGTTCGCCGGCGGATTTATCAACGGTAACTTCATAAGGCGTTACATTAATGTGTTTGGCATGATAGATGCCGCGGATACTGATCAGCAGAACACTAAAGATGCAGATCGCTCCGGCAATCGCAAACGCAACACGTGAATGGATCCAGGATGCATGGAAAACGTATTTGAGGATCAGTCTTATGATGTCCGCACTCAGCACGATCATCAGAATATACATAAAGATCCCAAGAAAATAGTTGCTGGTGACTTTGAGGATCCTGTGCAGGGAAGCTGGTTTTTTTATCAAAAATCCTGTCAGTGGGGTGGTGGAGATCAGAACGTAGACGATCGCCAGAATAACCCGAAAAACAGTTGACTGAAATAGATGATGACAGTTTCCGATCCACAGGTAACTCCACCGGAGTACATAAAGGTTAAGTAATATATAGACTGGTGCCAGATAAATTGCAAGCATAAAAAAAGCACCTCCTTTTTGTTATAAGCAAGCAGTCCTATTGATATGCCCTATAGTATAGTATGAATAAGATGCGCTGTCAAAAACTGAACGGAAATATTTATAAAAGATGAAAAAAGGACATATATTAGGATAAAACACTGGCTGGATGAGCATTATGAAAAGAAAAAGTGTTTTTAATCTGTCGAAGATCCTGGTGTTTGCGCTGCTTCCGTACTTGTCGGTGAGTGTGATCAATGGAAGTGAGAGGATATTACTGAATTACAGACCAGATTCGGAGGTATATCTGACGGCAGTTCTTTCGTGTCAGATTTCACCGGATTATGAGTTACAGACGGTGGAAGCACAGGCGGTCATTGCGAGAAGTAATCTTTTCAGGAAATTTGCGGAGGAGGAAAATCGGTTGGATGTGTTGAGAGAAATGGGGAAAAGTATAAAGAATCAGTGGAAATGGTGGATATCTGATGAGATTTATGAAGATGCTGTGGAAAATACAGAAGGGAAAGTTCTGCTTGTGGATGGAAAACTGGATCTTGTTCCATATCACGAGATCAGTGGTGGCACAACCAGAGACGGGGAGACTGTGTTTGGAAGTTCAGAGTATCAATATCTGAAATCTGTGGACAGCAGTGCAGACAAAAATTCACCGGACTATTTCAGCAGTACATATATTTCGGAGCGGCAGCTGCCAAAAGAATTAGAAATAAAAGAACGGGATTCTGCAGGCTATGTGCTGAGTCTTCAGGCTGATGACAAAATCCTGGAGGGAGAAATGTTTGCATTGGGAATGGGACTTCCATCGTCGAATTTTTCCATACAGAAAACAGGGAGTAAAGTTCGTTTCCTGTGCAGAGGAAAAGGTCATGGACTTGGCTTTTCTCAGTATGGCGGAAATGAACTTGCAAAAGATGGAAGTTTGTGGGAAGAGATTCTGGAAGAATATTTTCCGGAAATGGAAATAAGTACATATGACAGAAACGATTTACTGTGAAGAAAGCGAACAGCAATAACATGATTTATTCTGTGCAAAGTTGAATAATACGTCATATTTCGGGAATGCTATAAATACAAAAATGATTATTGGCAGAGGTGAATGGAATATGACAAAAAACAGAATCGTAAAGTACGCCGCAAACACTGCTCTCCTTGCTGTCCTGGCAGCGGCGGGAATTGGAGTTTATCAGATCGGTACTTATACTCCAGACAAGGAAATTCAGGGAGAACTGCAGACAGATCAGAGCGAAGACACAGAAGAGACACCGATGGTGGATGCAGACACCAGTCTGGTTGACGCGGAGATCAGCGATACGACAGGGCAGAACGATACAGCAGAAGAAAAAATCGCCCGGACGCTCACTGACAGTACAGACAGTTCAGAAAAAACTTCAGACAGTGTTTCTACAAATGAAGTAACCACAGAAACCGCGAATGCAGCAAATGCGGTGGAGGATTCCATGACGGATCAGGAAAAAGTCACAGATGTTTCCGCAAGTGCACTGAGTGCTCCGAAACTTAGTTTTTCCGAAGATACGCTGATGGAATGGCCGGTACACGGAACGATCCTTCTGGATTATAATATGGATCAGACGGTTTATTTTCCGACCCTGGATCAGTATAAACTGAGCCCTGCGATCGCAGTTCAGGCAGTGGAAGGTGCACCGGTGACCGCAGCAGCAGATGGAACGGTTTATTCGATCGAAGAAGACGCACAGACGGGAACAACCCTGACGATGGAGCTTGGAAGCGGATATCAGGCAGTTTACGGACAGCTCAAAGACCTCTGTGTGGAGGAGGGCGACACAGTAACAGAAGGAACTGTGATCGGCTATGTCAGTGCGCCGACGAAATATTACAGCAAAGAAGGAAATAATCTTTATTTTGCAATGAAAAAAGACGGCAAGCCGATCGATCCGATCGCCTATCTTCCGTAAACGGGATAATTACAATTATTCACAAAATATAAAACACAACGTATAATAAAGCAGGTGGGAACCAGCGGTAAAAAATTCGCAGTCGATATTCTCCTACCTGCTTTTTGAATGTATATAGAAGTGAAATACAATTTAAATCGGCTGCTTTTTATAGAGACAAAAGAGGATAAAATACTTTATGAATTACACATATATCGTTCAATGTGCAGACGGGACACTGTATACAGGATGGACGAACTGCCTGCAGAAGCGGCTCAAAGCCCATAATGAGGGAAAAGCCGGAGCGAAGTATACCAGAAGCAAAAGACCGGTAAAACTGGTCTATTATGAAGGTTTTGAAACAAAAGAAGAAGCAATGCGCAGAGAATATGCGATCAAACAGCTTACAAGAAAACAAAAATTAGACCTGATGGAATTCTGAAAGTACTGTAACAGGCAGAAAAATACCCTGCCATCAGAATGGCAGGGGGG
>NZ_FR886671.1:0-2970 GCF_000436615.1 Blautia sp. CAG:237 | reverse complement strand
CGCCAAATCAGCTTGCCTATGATAACTTAATGACATTGGGACTCTGTCATTCTTTGACAGAATCCCTTTTGACCAGATAGACCGGACTTTTTACATTTAGTTCTTTCAGGTTTTCTCCCTGGATCAGTTTCATTAGACGTATCAGTGCCAGATGTGCTTTTTGCTGGATATCCTGATGAACTGTTGTCAGCTTCGGCCGGACCATGCTTGCATATATACTGTCATCGTAACCCGTTATGGAAATCTGATCTGGAACACTGATCCCCTCATCAAAAAAGAAGTTCATCGCCTCGATCGCGTCATAATCTGAGGAAAAAGCCAGTGCTTTTGCTTCAAGGAAACGTGGAAGGAGTTCTCTGTATTTCCGAAGACGTGGATTTTTGTCACCCGGGACGACGATATACCGGGAACGGCTGCAGAATTTCCCTTGCTTCTCCATCGCCTGTTTGAAGCCCATCCAGCGGTAATAATCGCTGTCCTGATCGGTTTCTGCGATGAACAGGGCTTTCTCATAGCCGCGGGAATAGAGGTATTCCCCGATCTGATAACCGCCGGAGTAATCGTCTACACCAACATTCTGGAAGGTGTAGACTCCCTTGGGGTAGGCATCGATCAGGATCATTTTTTTGTTCAGCTTGCGGGAAAGTCTGCGGTACTGATCTTTGTCATAACCGAGGATGATGAGACCTTCTACGTTCCATTTGGAAGCAATGTCCACTACATTCTGGATGTTTTCTCCGCCGATGAGCATGACGTAGTAGCCTTTTTCTTCGGTTTCCTTCTGGATAGTTCCGATCAGTTCGCCTACGAACGGGTCCTGAAGGGACTGCATGCCGTGCGTGTAGGCAAAACCTAAAACTACTCCGATGATCCTGGAACCGTGACCGGAAAGCATCACGGAGCCCATGTGTGGGACATAGTTCTGTTCTTTGAGGATTGCCGTTATTTTATCAATGGTTGCCTGGGAAACCCTTTTGGTTTTGCCGTTGATGACATTTGATACGGTGGTGCGGCTGACGCCTGCCATTTCCGCGATGTCCTGAAGACGGATCATATATTGTTCAGCCTCCTTTTGTTTCGTATGTTTTAATCTGTTTTGGTATATTTTAGTGTGTGTTGCGGCGTTATGGATGTTATTCGTTTATGAACCTGATGGAATTCTGACAAGAAGCTTCTGTCCGTCTTTTTCTGCTGCTGTGAGAACCGGGATGTGTTTCTTTCGGAGTGCATGTACGATCGGGTATGCTGCGAAGAGATTTTCTCCGACGAAAACAGCTTCCGGCTTGTATTTGAGGATTTTTCTGACCTGATCTTTGATCCGGACTTTCCATTCCTGTTTCTCCATGGACACTTCGGCGTAGATTCCCTGGATTTCCAGTTCCGGAAGGGCTGGGAAATCTATGTGGATGATCTCTGCTGCCTGTAATTTAGGAAGCTGGTGGAGAAGTTCGTCGTATTCTGCTGCTCCACCAAAGCTTACGATTACAGGTTTCTCGTGAAACTGTTCCATACTGAGCTTACATGCCTGTACTGCATCTGCAAGTTCACCGGTAGTCATAAGAAAACCGCCTTTGTGGCAGAAATTTGCTGTTTTGAGACCGGTTGCTGCCTTGAGTTCTTCGTTTTCGAGACCGAGCCATTCTGGCGGGAAACTGCATTTGTAATTCATAGAGTATTCTTTTTTCTGAGGCTGAATGCAGTAGCCACCTCTGTTAGATGGAAAGATCACGAAGGCAATCTGTGTCTCGGAGAGGAATTTCTGGCAGGGAACAAATTCCGGGAGGATGAGGATTCTTGCATCATCTCTGTGTTTTTCTCTGTCATGGAACGCCTGCTGATGTCTGGTGTAGATTTCTTCTACCCGTTTGTCGGCACGTTCGTTGCCTCTGTATCGTTCAAATTTATTTTCCAAGATCATCCCTGCAACGCTGACTGCCTGGAAAAAAGCTTCATCATTGCCGCCCTCGGCATCCCAGGTCGGATTGAAGTTCCCGATCAGAGTGGCAAGTTCGTTCTTCTCGCCGGTATTATCGTTGTTGTCGAGTGGCTGCACGAAAGCTTCATCGAATTTCTGCGCCAGTTCTTCGCCAAGGATCTCCGGACCAAGTTCCTCCCACAGAAGCCCGAATGCCGCATACGGTACACCGTTCTCACGGATCCTGCTGTCTTTCTGGTGGTGATCATATTTTCCTCTGCCGATATCAAAAACAATCCCGTCGAAGTCATCCGGCACGCGGTTGCCGCGTAGGATCGTGATCTCAGGGTTCAAATATAATAACAGCGCAAATGAAAAAACGTCATCTGCGTGGAATTTACCGCTGTGGGTGAAGGCGGTGGCGGTTTGGGTGCGGATTTTATTTAGTAGATCGTTCATGTTGTGTGGTGCTCCTCTTATTGTAAATAATGCGTCAAATACCTATTTTATATCCACAGATATACATTTTTCGTATATCTCTGAAGAATAATTGACGCTCACTCTTGTTGCACATTTTGTTCTATGATATAATGGTTATGTTGTCCAACCGATACCCGGCAACGGGAGGAGGTGAACTGCATGGATACTGTAATCTCGTTTCTTGTCTCCTGCACGGCAAGCATATTTGCCTACTATGTTTGCAAATGGCTAGACGGAGACAAATAGGGCAACTCTAACCTAGTGGTTTTCCTGTCCACTATAAAAAGCAAGAAGAAGCCCCCAGTATTGGTGCTACTGAGGGCTTCATTCTTTTTGTCCGCATGGACTTGTAATCTCTTTGCCTACTGGCATTATAGCATATGCACTTCTCATTTGCAATATACTTTTTCACACCATCTCCACATACCTTCCCCCTGGTTACTGTTCAAGGGTATGCATAGCCCATTGTAAAAAGTGACGAAATTTATTTTTTGTTTTGTGGAAGATACAAAATACCTGCTTATCCGCAGTCATATTGACGAAAGGACAATTCCTGGAAATTCGCTTTTTTCCCA
>NZ_FR886670.1:0-2992 GCF_000436615.1 Blautia sp. CAG:237 | reverse complement strand
CTCAAAAAGATGATCGATCTGTGCAAATTTACGAACGAAAGTTTTCTCAAGTGACTGAGCATCGCTTCCTTTCATAAACATTTTATATTTTCGCTCCAGTCGAGTCAATCTCATATTACTGCTTACTGTAGACGCAATCAATACCAGAACTACAATAAGCAAAATAATGATAACAATTCCAGGATCAATACCAATACTATCAAAAATTGTACTCATATCATACCCCTTTTATTTTATCTGATAGATTCAAATAAATCTATAATTCTCTCAAGGTCATCTCTTGAATAGTATTCTATTTCTATCTTTCCCTTATTGTTCTTCTTTCTGTGAATAAATACACGTGTTCCGGTAATATTCTTCATCTTTTCTTCAAGACTTTCATAAATTGCATCTTCCGCCGAATCAGATGACGAAGTTTCTTTTTTCTTTGATGGGTTTAAGATTGTCTTTACCAGCTTTTCTGTCTCTCTTACGCTGAGCTTCTCATCAAAAATCCGCATTGCTACAGAATACTGTTTCTCTACATCTGAGATAGCAAGCAATGCACGCGCATGTCCTGCTGAAATCATTTCATCCACCATCATCTGCTGTACTCTCGGATCCAGTTTCAACAGACGAAGAGAGTTTGTTACAGCTGTCCTGCTCTTGGATACTCTCTCTGCGATTTCATCCTGTTTCAGATTAAATTCATCAATCAGACGTTTATATGCCATTGCTTCCTCGACAGGATTCAGGTCTTCTCTCTGAATGTTCTCTATCAGGGATATCTCCACAATTTCCTGGTCGGAAAATTCTTTGATGACAACCGGAATTTCTTTCAGTCCAGCCATCTTTGCTGCACGCCATCTCCGTTCTCCTGCGACAATTTCATAATAGTCCTTCTTGTCAGATACGAGAAGCGGCTGCAGAACGCCATACATCTTGATAGATTCAGACAGCTCAAGGAGTGCATCTTCATCAAATTTCTTGCGTGGCTGTTCACGATTCGGCTCTACTTTTGAAATTTTTACAATCGTTTCGCCCTTTACAACGGACTGTTCTGTTGTTGATTTCGTACTTGCTGTATTTGTCTTTGGCTTAGAACTTCTTACAGTTTTAGGTTTTTCCTGTGAAACCTTTTCCGGAAAAAGTGCATCCAGACCTCTTCCAAGTCCTGATTTTTTTCCTGCCATTATTTATCCTCCCTGTTAATAACTTCTTCAGCTAAAAGGCGATAAGCTTCTGCACCGGCAGATCTTGAATCATATATATTGATAGGCTGTCCGTAACTTGGTGCTTCTGCAAGTCTTACATTTCTCGGAATAATGGTCTTATAAATATTCTGTTGAAGATTATCCTTTACATTCTCGACTACCTGTAAAGAAAGATTTGTTCTGGCATCATACATGGTAAATACAACGCCTTCCATTGCAAGTTTCTTATTTAATCTGTCTTTTACAAGATCAATCGTATGTATCAGCTGAGAAAGGCCTTCCAAAGCATAATACTCACACTGTATTGGAACAAGGACAGAAGTTGCAGCTGTTAATGCATTGATTGTCAGCATATTCAAAGACGGCGGACAATCCAAGATAATATAATCATATTTTCTTCGAAGTTTATCCGTAATTCCCTTTAAAATATACTCTTTATCATCCACACCAATCAATTCGATTTCTGCTCCGGATAAATTTATATTGGATGGAATTAAATCAAGATTTTCCACTACATCTTTTATAACTGTTTTTTTAATGTCAGCTTCTCCAAGAAGCAATTCATAAAGCGTATTTTCTACGCCATTTTTATCAACGCCTAACCCACTGGTTGTGTTTCCCTGCGGATCTATGTCAATTGCCAGAACTTTTTTCCCTTTTTCAGCAAGGCATGCAGAAAGGTTAATTGCCGTTGTAGACTTACCAACACCGCCTTTCTGGTTGGCTACTGCTATAATTCTTCCCAAAGTTCACCCTCCTTTCAAAATCATTTACGACCTATCAATTATAGCACTTTTGCCTTTAATGTTCCACATAATGTTTCACGTGAAACATTAAAATTTAGGGAAATTTTCATCAACGAATTGTTTATAATTTACAAGTTACAAATATATCTTTCTATATCATCTATCTTACAGCGCGTCCGTCAATGTTTCACGTGAAACATTTTATAAGCGTGAAACATACAATATTAATCATTTCTGTTTCATCTATTTTGAACAGTCCTGGTAAAGTGCATCACGAATGAGCTTTGTCGGCATCTTTTAGTTTACATAATATTGGTTCATTAAGAAGCGTCGCCTCACATGTCTTTCTATTAAATACATTTGTCTTTTTTCTTTCCTTTTCCCTAATGCCTGATATCTTCTTTCATCTTCCCATTTTTCCCTTCTATCTGCTTCATCACACGCTTTTTTCCCTGTATATGCCTCCTCTCTGGCACCTTTTTCCACATAATTGTATATTTTTTTAATAATTATTCACCTGTGTTGATAATAAAACACCGCCACCTGAGTCCTGTCCCTTAATTGCAGTTTATCTAATATGGCACTCAGATAATTTCGGATAGTTCCTTCGCTCAAAAACAGCTCTGCCGCAATTTCTCTGTTGCTGTATCCATCAGCGATCAGACGGATAATCTCCTGTTCCCGTTCGTTGATCCCATAACTGCTGTAATCGAACTTTTCTTCCTTCCTGATCAGATCTGGTATTTTAGATACGATTTCTTTTCCAAAAACCGTCTGCCCTAAATTTACCGCCTGCAGCGCAGGAAGAATACTGGCATAATCCTGTTTTAAGAGGTATCCTTTTGCCCCTAACCGAAGTGCTTTTACTATATATTCATCATCCAGAAATGTCGTCAAAAGCAGGATTTTTGCCTCCGGATACTCCAGCAGAATATGTTCAGAAGCCTCCAATCCGTTCATTCCTTTCATCCGAATGTCCATCAGCAGTACATCCGGGCAATACTGTCTGTACAGTCTGCACGCATCCTCTCCATCGATTCCAGTTGCAGCCAC
>NZ_FR886669.1:0-24085 GCF_000436615.1 Blautia sp. CAG:237 | reverse complement strand
TGGCTGTCGCCGCTGGCGATGGTGTCGTAGCCGATAGACTGCAGGGCTTTGACCGTTGTGTATTTGGATTTTTCACAGCGCATCTTGAAGTCTGTGATCTCGCCGTTGTCTGCTACAACGAGAGAGTTGCAGAAGATAGTCGGGTAGCCGAGTTTTTTCATCAGAGGTCCTGCGAACTGAGAGAAGGTATCGCTGATGATGATCACCTGTGTCATTTCTCTGAGCTTGTCGAGGAATTCTTTTGCGCCCGGAAGCGGATCAATCTTGGAAATTGTTTCCTGAATCTCTTTCAGTCCAAGATTGTGCTCTTTCAGAATATTGAGACGGTATTTCATTAATTTGTCGTAGTCCGGCTCATCTCTTGTTGTTCTCTTTAATTCCGGGATACCGGTTTCCTCTGCGAATGCGATCCAGATTTCAGGTACCAGTACGCCCTCAAGGTCTAAACAAACAATTTCCATAATAATCCTCCGTTCTGAAGCGGCTTTAACGTTGTAATAAGGTGCCGCGTCTCTCTAAGTGTGTGTACAGACTTTATTATAGCCGAAAAATGTCGAAATCGCTATATATAATTTTGCAGAAAGAAAAATTAACAAAAACAATCGTTATCTGCGAACAGTTACAAAGAATCTCTATTGTATCTTCCTCAGGAATAGTGTTATGATAGAAACACTGGAAAAGAGAAAGGTATGGTGAAATCATATGAAACAGGAAAATTATATAAAGGGAATGGTCATGATCATTCTGTCGGCATTTTTCTTTGCCTGCATGAATGTCAGTGTCCGGCTGGCGGGTGATCTTCCTTCCGTTCAGAAGAGCTTCTTCCGAAATCTGGTAGCGGCTTTTTTTGCGGTTATTATCCTGGCAAAAAATCATGTTGTGCCGAAGGTACAGAAAGCATACTGGGGTCCGCTGATCATGCGATGTACATTTGGAACTCTGGGAATCCTGTGTAACTATTACGCGATCGATCATCTGCTTGTTGCAGACGCATCTATCCTGAACAAACTGTCCCCGTTCTTTGCAATTATCTTTTCATTTCTGATTCTGAAAGAAAAGATCACGCCGGTACAGGGGGCCTGCGTATTCCTGGCATTTATAGGATGCCTGTTTGTTGTGAAGCCGGGATTTCAGAATACGGCTTTGATCCCGGCACTGATCGGAGTCTGCGGGGGACTTGGCGCAGGAATCGCGTATACGATGGTCCGTGTACTTGGAACACATGGGATCAAGGGACCGATTATTGTATTTTATTTTTCTGTGTGTTCCTGCCTGTTTGTGCTTCCGTATCTGATTTTTAATTATGTCCCGATGACAGTTACACAGCTTGGAACGCTTCTGATGGCAGGTCTGTTTGCAGCAGGAGGCCAGTTTACGATCACGGCGGCGTATAGTTATGCACCAGCGGGCAAGATATCGATCTTTGATTACTCACAGATCATATTTGCAACACTTCTTGGATTTTTCCTTTTTGGCGAAATTCCGGACAAATACAGCTTTATAGGATATGGACTGATCATTCTGGCATCGCTTGGAATGTTCGTATATAACATGAGAGCAGCAAAGAAAAATTAATTCTTTGCTGCTCCTGTTATTTTTATGAGTGTTTTTCTCTGCGTAATTTCTCGATAAAGTTCTGAAGATGTGACATGGCAAGCTTCAGATTCTCGAGAGAGTAAGCGTAGGAAATACGGATGTATCCTTCGCCACATTTACCAAATGCGGATCCCGGAATAACAGCTACGTGTTCTTCACGAAGAAGTCTTTCGGCAAATTCTTCAGAAGTCAGACCGAATTCCTTGATTGACGGGAAAACATAAAAAGCACCAAAAGGTTCGAAACATTCCAGTCCCATCTCGCGGAAAGCGTGCATCAGGTAACGGCGGCGGCCATTGTAAGCCTCACGCATTTCCTGTACAGCTGATTCACCATTGCGGAGTGCTTCGATCGCTGCATACTGGCTGGTAGTCGGTGCAGACATGATTACGAACTGGTGAAGTTTGGTCATCTGTTTGATAAGTTCAGCAGGTCCGCATGCATATCCAAGACGCCATCCAGTCATGGCGAAAGTCTTGGAAAAACCGTTCAGAAGGAGTGTACGCTCTTTCATTCCCGGAAGGCTTGCGATGGAAACATGCGGCTCATCGTAATAAGTCAGTTCTGCATAGATCTCGTCAGATACTACGATGAGATCATTCTCGATCACAACCTGGGCGATTTCTTCCAGTTCTTTACGTGGCATGATGGAACCGGTCGGGTTGTTCGGGAATGGCATGACCAGGATCTTGGTACGGTCAGTGATCGCTGCGCGCAGATCATCTGCGGTCAGGCGGAATTCGTTCTCAGCTTTGAGGTCGATAAATTTCGCCACGCCGTCTGCCATGACAGCACATGGCTCGTATGCAACGAAGGATGGCTGCGGGATCAGGACTTCATCTCCAGGTTCCAGCATGGCGCGCATGGAGAGGTCGATCGCCTCACTGCCGCCTACGGTTACAAGGATTTCACTCTTGGGATCGTAGGAAACTTTGTATTTGTTCTGTACATATTTGCTGATCTCCTGACGGAGTTCCAGGAGTCCGGCATTGGAAGTGTAGTATGTCCGGCCTTTTTCCAGGCTGTAGATACCCTCATCACGGATATGCCATGGAGTATCAAAATCAGGTTCACCGACACCGAGAGAGATTACGTCATCCATTTCACTTACGATGTCAAAAAATTTACGTATTCCAGATGGCTGGATGGCTGCCACCTTGTCTGCTACAAGTTTTCTCAAGGTGTCACCAGCATCCTTTCGTCTTTGATTTTCTGATCGAAGATCGTACCGTGGTCTTTGTATTTCTTCAGGATGAAGTGGGTTGCGGTACTTAAGACAGAATCCAGTGTGGACAGTTTGTCTGTTACGAACTGGGAAACTTCTTTGAGGGTTTTGCCTTCGAGAATGACCATCAGATCGTAGCCGCCTGAGATCAGATATACGGAACGGACTTCCGGATATTTGTAGATACGTTCTGCGATGGAATCAAATCCCTGGCCACGCTGTGGTGTTACACGCACTTCAATCAGTGCAGTGACCATTTCGGAGCTGGTCTTGTCCCAGTCGATCATGGTGTGGTAGCCGCAGATGATTTTTTCTTCTTCCATCTTGCGGATCTCATTTTCGACAACATCTGGTTCTGTGCCAAGCAGAATGGCGATCTCTTTGGAATCCATTTTGCTGTTTTTTTCAAGATAACTTAATATTTGTTTTCTCAAGATTATTTCCTCCAAAACTAAAATCACATAATCTGTTCCGGGATATTTCCGGAGATTATTTCTATCATACCACGTTCGACGGATTTTTTACAGTAAAAACGGGAAAAATACGAAGAGAGTTGAAACTGGATAAAAAAAGTAAAGTATTCAACTAAAAGTGTTTCTTTTCCAGAAAAAGGATGCTATAATAGAAGAAACAATGAAATGACAAAAGTCAAGGAGGCAGAAATTACAATGCAAATCACGAATGATATCTTATATGTAGGTGTAAATGATCACCAGGTAGACCTGTTTGAAGGTCAGTATGATGTGCCGAATGGAATGGCGTACAATTCTTATGTGATCAAGGATGAGAAGATTGCAGTTATGGATACTGTTGATGCAAACTTCACAAAGGAATGGCTCGATAACATCGCAGCAGTTCTGGATGGCGCGAAGCCGGATTACCTGGTAGTTCAGCATATGGAGCCGGACCACGCAGCAAATATCGAGAACTTTATGAATGCATATCCGGATACAACGATCGTGGCAAATACCAAGACTTTTGGTATGATGAAGAACTTCTTCAGAAACCTGGATCTTGAGGGCAGAACTCTTGAAGTTGGAAATGGTGAGTCCCTGACCCTTGGCAGACATGTGCTTACTTTCGTGTTTGCTCCGATGGTACACTGGCCGGAAGTTATGGTAACTTACGACAGCACAGACAAAGTTCTGTTTTCTGCTGACGGATTTGGTAAATTCGGCGCACTTGATGTAGAGGAAGACTGGGACTGCGAAGCACGCCGTTACTATATCGGTATTGTCGGCAAATATGGTCCGCAGGTTCAGAAGCTTCTCAAAGTGGCTGCAACTCTGGATATCCAGATCATCTGCCCTCTGCACGGACCGGTTCTGACTGAGAATCTGGGACATTATATTGAGAAATATGATATCTGGTCTTCTTATAAAGTAGAAGATGAGGGTGTTGTGATCGCATACACATCCGTTTATGGAAATACTAAGAAAGCTGTTGAAATCCTGGCTGAGAAACTGAAAGAAAAAGGCTGCCCGAAGGTTACTGTATTTGACCTTGCCAGAGATGACATGGCAGAGGCAGTTGCGGATGCATTCCGCTACGGTAAACTGGTTCTTGCAACCATTACCTACAATGCAGATATCTTCCCATTCATGAAGACATACATCGATCATCTGACAGAGAGAAGCTACCAGAACCGAACTATCGGTCTGATCGAGAACGGAAGCTGGGCTCCGAATGCAGCCAAAGTTATGCAGGCGAAATTCGAGAAGAGCAAGAATATCACCTGGCTGGACAACACAGTCAAGATCATGTCTTCCTTAAGTGATGAAAATATCGAAGAACTGGACAAGATGGCAGAAGAACTCTGCAAATAAAAAATACCCAGATACTAAAGAAGCCCCTGCGAAGTAAGGAAAACTTCGCGGGGGCTTTTTTTAATTACTGGAGTTGCCTGAAGAAAGAAAAGATAATAAATAAACAAGCAATATTAAGGGGGGAATATTAAAGCTCCAGGATCAAAACCTGATAATTGTCAAGTGTTACAGTATTTCCGCTTACAGATACTTCCGGGTAGTTGTTGAGAAGTACTTTTTTGTATGCAGATGGAAGGACTGCACTCTGTGGTTCTTTCTGGAAGTTTCCGAGAACCAGGAGAGTTTTGTCGCCTTTTCGATAATAGGACATCAGATTGTGTTGTTCCTCAAGGTAAGGGATCAGTTTACCGTAAACGATGGTTTCTTTGTATTCTGGGTCTTTGCGCAGAGCGATCAGTGCTTTGTAGAAAGAGAATAAAGAATCCGGGTCATTTACCTGAGCTTCTACATTGATGTCTTTGTAGTTCGGGTTTACAGGAAGCCATGGAGTACCTTTGGAAAATCCTGCGTTTTCGGTGGTATCCCACTGGACCGGTGTACGGGCATTGTCACGGCTGTATCTGGAGACACAGGCGAGAGCTTCTTTTTCGGTGCAGCCGGCATCCAGGGCTACATGGTATTCATCGATGGAACTGATATCATCTACCTGGTCGATAGAAGTGAATGTCAGGTTTTCCATACCGATCTCCTGTCCCTGATAGATGAACGGCAGTCCGCGGAGCATGAAGTACATGGCAGCCAGGAATTTCTTGCTCTGGAGAGAAAGATCTCCGTCAGGAATGTAGTGGCTGACACCTCGCGGCTCGTCGTGGTTTTCGATGATATTGGACAGATATCCGATATCGCCGATACGTTTCTGAGAGTGGAAACAGCATTCCTTGTAATCTTCCGGTGTGATCTCTTTGTGGTCGTACCATCCGTTCGGACTTCCACCGAATACGGTCGTGGAGAAATCAAACATACTGGAAAAATATCCGTTGCTTCCGATGAAATCAGGAAGTTCTTCTTCCTTTTCATTGAAAACCTCACCTACAGAAAAAGCATCGTGTGGTTTGAAAGTATGGTCACGCATCTCGCCGAGGAATTCTCCGACACCGGTTGCATCCTCAAGCATATAGTGGATACTGGAAAGTCCGTCCGGGCGGTCAACCGGGTAATCTTTGAATGGAAGTTTTTTCTTGATATTGATGATCGCGTCAATACGGAATCCACTGACTCCACGGTCAAGCCACCAGTTGATGTTTTTGTAAACTTCCTCGCGTACTTCCGGGTTTTCCCAGTTAAGATCAGGCTGTTTTTTGTGGAAGACGTGGAGATACTGTTTGTCCGGATGTCCCGGGAGCGGTTCCCAGACTGAGCCTCCGAAATAACTTCTCCAGTTGCACGGGAGTTCTCCCTCTTTGCGGTCTTCGATGTAGAAGAAGTTTCCGTATTTTCCATCCGGATCCTCACAGGCTTTTTTGAACCATTCGTGTTCATCAGAGCAGTGGTTTACAACCAGGTCCAGGATGATGTACATATCGCGTTTTTTTGCTTCGGCAAGAAGATGGTCCATATCTTCGAGAGTTCCGAATGCAGGGTTGATGTCATAGTAATCCGAAATATCATATCCCTGATCTGCAAAAGGAGATGGATAACATGGAGAGATCCAGATAATATCCACACCGAGGTCTTTGAGATAATCTAATTTCTGTATAATTCCCGGAATGTCACCGATTCCGTCATTGTTTGAATCATAAAAACTTTTTGGGTAGATCTGATAGGCTACTTTGTCCTGCCACCATTTACGTTCCATAAGAAATTCCTCCTTAAATTCTGTACTTTATTATAATGGTCAGAATGAAAAAAATCTTATGAGAATCTGACCAAAAACTACGATATTTTGACTTTTTACAGAATAACTATTGACAAATATTCTCATTTAGCATACGGTTAGTTCGTACGTACTGAGAAAAAGTATCATTACTGTTCGCTTCGCTCACAGTAATTTGGTCAAAATGCATTCCAAATCACCTTCGGTGATGGCATTTTGCCCTGTATGTCTCGGGATTTTGCCATATTCATGGCAAAACACCTCGCGGGATATTTCCTGTGAACAGTAATAAATATCAATAAAAACTAAAGAACAGAGGAAAGAAGAGGAAAGCAGATTATGACATCATTAAGAGAACTGCCGATCGGGAAAACCGCGACGATTCGCTCTGTCGGTGGCGAGGGGGCTTTGCGACAGCACTTTCTGGACATGGGTCTGATTCCGAAGGGTGATGTGACCATGGTGAAATATGCACCGATGGGAGACCCGATGGAACTTCGTATCCACAGTTATGAACTGACACTGCGTCTTGCAGATGCGGAAAAGATTGAGATTGAAAATATCCGTGATGCAAAAGAAACGAAACAGAAGCCAACGCCTTTGCAGAAGAAAGCAGCCGAGGCGATGCCGCATCCGGGACTTGGCGAGGGTGGAAAGTTCCATGAAAAGAAGGATGAACATCCACTGCCGGATCATGTACCATTGACATTTGCACTGGCGGGAAACCAGAACTGTGGCAAGACGACGCTGTTTAACCAGCTTACAGGATCAAGCCAGCATGTGGGAAACTTTCCGGGTGTTACGGTAGACCGTAAGGATGGAATGATCCGTGGCAAAAGCAATACACTGGTAACAGACCTTCCGGGAATTTATTCCATGTCACCGTATTCCAGCGAAGAGATCGTAACGAGGAATTTTGTCCTGGATGAGCACCCGAAGGGAATCATCAATATCGTTGATGCTACTAATATAGAAAGAAACCTTTATCTGACCATGCAGCTGATGGAGCTGGATGTGCCGATGGTCCTTGCATTGAACATGATGGACGAGGTGAGACAGAATGGAGGCTCTGTTCTGGTTAATCACATGGAGGAAATGCTTGGAATTCCGGTCATACCGATCTCGGCAGCCAAGAACGAGGGTATTGACGAACTGGTAGAGCATGCGCTTCACGTTGCGAAATACCAGGAGAAACCACGGATCATAGATTTCTGTGATGCAAATGAAGACGGAGGCGCTGTTCATCGATGCCTTCATGCAATCATGCATCTGATCGAGGATCATGCACAGGCAGCAGGAATCCCGGTCCGTTTTGCAGCGGCAAAGCTGGCAGAGGGAGATCAGCTGATCATGGACAGCCTGAAGCTGGATCAGAATGAGAAGGAAACTCTGGAACACATCATAAAGCAGATGGAAAAAGAACGTGGACTCGATCGGGCGGCGGCGATCGCACATATGCGGTTTGATTTTATTGAGAGAGTCTGTGATGAAACGGTTGTCAAACCAAAAGAGAGTAAGGAACATCTTCGCAGTATGAAGATCGACCGGATTCTGACCGGCAAATATACAGCGATCCCATGTTTCGTGGGAATCATGGGACTTGTGTTTTTCCTGACATTCAGTGTGATCGGAGCATTTCTCCAGAATCTGCTGGATATGGGGATCACGGCACTTGGAGGTATGGTGGACCGTTGGATGACGGCAGCGAATGTGAGCGATGTCATTCATTCTCTTGTGATCGATGGTGTGTTTAACGGAGTGGGAAGTGTCTTGAGTTTCCTTCCTGTTATCGTGACGTTGTTTTTCTTCCTCTCGCTTCTGGAGGACAGTGGATATATGGCGCGGGTTGCGTTTGTGATGGACAAACTGCTTCGTAAGATCGGGCTTTCCGGCAGGAGCATCGTTCCGATGCTGGTCGGTTTTGGATGTACCGTACCGGGAGTTATGGCGAGCCGTACACTTCCGTCAGAGCGTGACCGTAAAATGACGATCATGCTGACACCGTTTATGAGCTGTTCTGCGAAGCTTCCGATCTATGCATTTTTTACAGCGGCGTTTTTCCCGGAACATGGAGCGATCGTGATGATCGCACTGTATTTTGGAGGGATCGTGATGGGAATCCTGATGGCACTTCTGATGCGTCGGACACTGTTCAGTGGAGAGGCGGTTCCGTTTGTTATGGAACTTCCGAACTATCGTATGCCGGGAGCAAAGAATGTCGGACATCTTCTCTGGGATAAGGCAAAAGATTTCCTGCAGAGAGCATTTACAGTTATTTTCGTCGCAACGCTTGTGATCTGGTTCCTGCAGACATTCAATGCGCATCTCAGCATTGTGGAGGATTCCAAAGACAGCATTCTTGCCATGGTGGCAAGTGTAGCGGCACCGATCTTCAGACCGATGGGATTTGGTGACTGGAGGATCTCCACAGCACTGATCACAGGATTTATGGCAAAGGAAAGTGTTGTTTCCACACTGTCTGTTCTGTTTGGAAATACAGCGACACTGCTTTCCTGTATTACACCGCTCTCAGCAGCAAGCCTTCTGGTGTTCTGTCTTCTGTATACACCATGTGTGGCAGCGATCGCTTCTATAAAGAGAGAACTTGGTGGCAAATGGGCAGTTGGTGTTGTGATCGGGCAATGCGTGATCGCATGGCTGGCAGCGTTTGTGGTCTATCTTGTGGGAGGATTTTTCTTCTAAAAGACATTAGTTGGTTATCTTTACATATAAGATTTATCTGCGGTGATGACTGACGTTCAGGGCAAGCCCCATTTCACCGAGAAGGAATACAATGGAAGTTCCTCCGTAACTGATGAAGGGGAGGGTGATCCCTGTGTTGGGGATCGTGTTGGTGACAACGGCGATGTTCAGGATGACCTGGATCGCCAGATGTCCCATGATCCCGGCAGAGAGAAGCGCACCGGAAAGGTCTGTACTGTGCATGGAGATCACACAGAGCCGCCACAGGAGCAGACCAAAAACAAGGATCAGGAGAATGGCTCCGGTGAGACCGAGTTCTTCGCAGATAATCGAATAGATCATATCATTCTGGGCTTCGGGTACGAAGCCCAGTTTTTGTATACTGTTACCCAGTCCCCGTCCAAAAAGCCCGCCGCTTCCGATTGCGTAAAGTCCCTGGATCGTCTGGAAGCCTTTTTCATATTTTTCAGGATCCCGCCAGATCGCAAGGCGCTCCAGACGGTAACTTTCTGCAGCAAGAAAAATGGCGATAAATCCAATGCCTGCACCGCCGAGAGCGATGAACTGGAGATAATGAGGTGACGATGCAAAAATCAGAATGACACCAATTCCGAGAATGATGATCGCGGTACTTAAGTTGTTGGAACCGACCAGGCCGACAATGGGAAGCAGGGTAAACATCGTCCGGCACATGAACCAGAATCCGTCCGTCTTTTTGCGGGAGCGATCGATCTGCCAGGTCAGAAAAAGGACAACAGCGACTTTGGCAAATTCGGATGGCTGGAAAGAAAGAGGACCGAGATTCAGCCAGCGCCTGGAACCGTTGATCTCCTGTCCAAAGAGAAGCACGGCTGTTGAAGGAAGCATGGAAAGAAGATATGCTGCAGGGGCGAGCCGGACAAAAAAGTGATAATCTATACTGGAAACAAAATACATAGCACTCAGCCCGAGCGCAGAGGCAAAGAGCTGTTTTTTGAAGTAATAGGCAGAGTCATGGAAACGGACTCTGCCATTGTATTCGCTGGCACTGAGAAGAATGACAAGACCAAAAACAGTCAGGAGGATCACCAGGGTCAGCATGGTCATATCCATCCGGGAAGAAGCTTTTTGTTTGTCCCTTGGCATGACAGACTCCGAAAAGGCTTTTATCTAAAGATATAAAGAAAACAGGAAAAATATACCTTAGGGATTGTACGAAAGAGAGGCTTTTTATATTCTGCGAGGGGATTGACATGGTATGAGACGCGGTATATCATGTGCAAAAAGGGTAACAACAGTAAGAAAAAATCTGAAAACGAGGGACATTATGCAGGATAAAAAACTGCTCCAGATCGGAGAGGTGGCAAAAATTTTTCATGTCAGCATGGGGACTTTACGCCATTATGAGCAGGAAGGACTTCTGGAACCGGAGTATGTGGATGAAAAAACAGGCTATCGTTATTATGGAGTCCGTCAGCTTGAAGTGCTGAATACGATCCGTTATCTGCGGGTGCTGGATCTGCCGCTTTCGGAGATCGCGGAGTTTCTACATGACAGAGACACACAGGTGATGGAGGAGAAGTTGGTCCGGCAGAAAGAGATCATCGAGAAAAAAAGACAGGAGTTGGATATCATTGCAGGGAAGATCGACCACCGCCTGGAACAGCTTCGGGATGCGGTGAGTTCAGAACTGGATCAGATAAAAATGGTCTGTACACCGAAATGCAGGATCGCATGGATGAAAGATTCCCTGAAGCCGGAATCGTATCTTGATCTGGAAACTGCCATCCGCCGTCTGCAGAAAGGGCAGAAGGAGCCGCTGGCATTCTTGGGCAAAGTTGGCGTGGGGATTTCAGAAGAAAAAATAAAGAAGGACGATTTTCAAAGTTATGACCTTGTTTTTCTGAGACTTGATGAGGAAGATATTTACGAAGGAAAAACGGAGATTTTTCCAGAACAGAAATGCGTATCGATCCGTTTCTGCGGAGGGCACAATGCGGCACCGCAGTATTACAGGAAACTTCTGGAGTACATACGGGAACGGGGCCTTAAGATCGCCGGATTTTCCAGGGAGATCACGCTGATCGATTATGGAATGACGAATGATACGGACAAGTTTGTGACGGAGATCAGGATTCCGGTTGTGTGAGAGAGGAATACAGATAAAAATACAGAATTTGGGGAGACAGTGAAATGCTGGATATTGAGAAATTAGAGGAACAGTTATTTGAAATGCAGGATTTGAAGTACAGGGATTTCCACAGTAAACTTCTGCCGGGGATCGATAAGGAAACCCTGATAGGGATCCGTACACCGATGCTGCGTAAATTTGCCAAAGAATTTGCAAAGACACCGGAGGCAGAAGAATTTCTGCAGGTCCTTCCACACCGATATTATGAAGAAAATAACATGCATATGATGATCGTGACAGGGATCAAAGATTACGAAACCTGTCTTGCCGAAGTGAAGAAGTTTCTTCCATATATAAATAACTGGGCGACCTGTGACCTGCCAGCACCGAAATGTTTTGCGAAGCACAGAGAAGAACTTCTGCCGGAGATCAGAAGCTGGATCGCCTCCGGTGAAATTTATACGATCCGTTATGGGATCGGTCTGCTGATGAGTTTTTATCTGGACGAGGCTTTTGAACCGGAATACCTGGAACTTGCAGCAGGAGTCCGTTCGGAAGAATATTATGTAAACATGATGATCGCCTGGTATCTTGCCACAGCTCTGGCAAAACAATGGGAAGCGACCATTCCCTATCTGGAAGAACGGCGTCTCCCGGAATGGGTACACAGGAAGACAATCCAGAAAGCCGTCGAAAGCTACCGGATAACACCGGAACAGAAGGTATATCTGAAGAGCCTGAGATGAATCATGTGAATCGAGTGAAAACTTCTTGACTTCAAGTGTACTTGAAGTGATAATCTTCTATAAAAGCAATAAAATATATGCGCATATTGGGAGGTAAAAATCATGTACACTGCATCAAAAGACAGATATACAACTATGGAATACAGTCACTGCGGGAACAGTGGGCTGATGCTGCCGAAGGTGTCACTGGGGTTGTGGCATAATTTTGGGGATACTGCGAATTTCGAAAATATGAAGCAGCTTTGTTTTACAGCATTTGATAATGGGATCACACAGTTTGATCTGGCGAATAATTATGGACCGGAGCCGGGAAGTGCGGAGAAGAATTTTGGCAAGATCCTTAAGGAAGACCTGGGAGTTTACCGTGATGAGCTGATCATTACGACAAAAGCCGGTTATGAAATGTGGGATGGCCCTTACGGAAACTGGGGCAGCCGCAAATATCTTCTTGCGAGCCTGGATCAGAGTCTGAAACGTATGGGACTGGAATATGTGGATATTTTTTATCATCACAGAATGGATCCGGATACTCCGCTGGAGGAAACAATGGGAGCATTGGCAAGTGCTGTCCAGAGCGGCAAGGCACTTTATGTCGGACTTTCCAACTACGATGGCAAAACACTCAGTGAGGCGGCTGCCATCCTCAAAGACCTGCGCTGCCCGTTTGTGATCAACCAGAACCGTTATTCTATCTTTGACAGAACGGTAGAAAAGAACGGACTTAAGAAGACAACCGGCATCCTCAAGAAAGGACTCATCACATTCAGCCCGCTTGCGCAGGGACAGCTCACTGACCGTTATCTGAATGGCATTCCGGAAGACAGCCGTATCCGTACAGACGGAAGATTCCTTAAGGAAAGCGCTCTTGACGAACACAGACTTGATCAGATCCGTAAGTTGAACGATCTGGCAGCACAGCGTGGCGAGAAACTTGCAGACATGGCTCTTGGATGGCTCCTTCAGCAGAAGGAAGTGACCAGTGTACTGATCGGTGCATCCAAACCGCAGCAGATCCTTGACAATGTAAAAGCGATCAGCTGTGCACCATTTACGAAAGAAGAACTGAAGCTGATCGATGAGATCTCACTGAATTAAAAGAATAAGGAATGTTTACAAGAATCCCTCGCATACACTATAAAAACAGTGTCTTCGGGGGATTTTCCTTTGAAAGATTATATTGAAGAGCGGGCAGTGGAAGTAGCATGTTACATAATTGAGACCAGGGCAACGGTGCGGCAGGCGGCGAAAAAATTTGGGATAAGCAAGAGTACGGTGCACAAAGACTGTGCAGAACGTCTCAGAATGATCAATCCATCCCTGGCAATGGAAGTGAGGAAGGTCCTCGATGTAAACAAGCAGGAGCGTCATATCCGTGGAGGACTTGCTACGAAGGAAAAGTATCTGCATATGGTGAGATAATGTTGCATATATAGAAATATTTGTACTAAATATAAGCGTGGTTTATATTTTTATACTATAATGCACCATAAAATAACAAAAGTGCAAAAAAAGCATTGGCAGGAAGGTACACTTATGATGTTTCATGAAGAACTGAGAAAGAGCCTGGACGAAATGAACTGTACACAGAAAGAACTTGCTGAGGCGGGAAATCTGCCGGCCAGTACGGTAAATCGCTATGTTTCAGGAAAAAGAGTTCCGGAGCAGAGAAGTGAACAGTTAGAAAAAATACTCGATGGGTTGCAGATTTTAAGTAACAGAAAAAAATATACTGGATTTTCCAGAGAAAACTTTTATAAGATACTTGAGAAGCAGCTGGAAATAACTTCATTTGACTATGAGAGATTTCGCAAAAATCTGAATATGCTGATCGATACGCTTGAGATCAAAGTCAGCAAGATGACAAAGGAGCTGTATTACGAACCTTCCTATATTCAGAGAATCAAGAGCGGACAGAGGCGACCGGCAGATCCGGAGGATTTTGCAGGAAAGGTCGCGGCATATATTCTGGAACATCATATTGCGGACCGTACAGGGATCCGGCAGTTACTGGGAGTTGAGAAGGATAAGATCAGAAACGATGAAGAAGCTGTAAAAGCACTGGAGGAATGGCTGTGCACCGGAGAAGATCCACTGGTTGATCCGACAGATATATTTTTACGAAAAATAGATGAGTTTGATCTGAATGAATGCCTGCATAAGATTGATAAATCGGGAGAGTCCTATGTGACCCTCCCTTTTACGACACGAAAAATATATTATGGAAAAGAAGGAATGATGAAGGCAGAAATGAATTTTATCAGGCTGACGCTGGCTTCGGAATCTATGGAGCCGTCAATTCATTACAGCGATATGCCTGTTGAAAATATCTTCGGAAATCCGGAATTTTGTAATCGATGGATCGAGGGGCTTATGCTTCTGCAGAAAAAAGGTTTGAAACTGGTAGTTATCCATAATATGAGCAGATCGCTCCATGAACTTCTTCTTGGGATGGAAAAATGGATTCCGGTTTATATGGCGGGACAGATGGAGTCTTATTGTCTTTATCAGAGCCGGAGAAATAATTTTTGTAACGGGATCAGAGTTTCAGGTGCAGTTGCGCTGCGCGAAGGTGCGGTCAGGGGCTTCGATGAAGACAGCAAATACTATGTGACAGAAAAGAAAGAGGAAGTGGCTTATTACAATAAACAGATCCGAAATCTGATCTCAAGGTCAAATGTCCTGATGAAAGTGTACAGAGAAGAAAATAAACAGGAATTTTCCAGGTTTCTGCTGGAAGATCAGAAGGAACAGGGAAAACGGAGAAATATCCTTCCGTCACTGCCCTTATACACAATGTCAGAAGCGACTTTAGATGAGATCATTTCCGAAAACTATTTTTCTTCTGAATTTATAAGAGAGCTGAAGTATTATTATCTGAACCAGAAAATAAGGGTGGAAGATATTTTGAAACACAGTGAAATGGAAAATGAAGTTGCCGTGCAGGAGGAGACGAATATTGAATCCTGTTTTATCCCGCTGGCAGGTATCTTTGGCGGTCAGGAATTATGGTATGCTGCAGATTTATACAAAAAACATCTTGAAGAAACGAGAAATTTTGCTGCCAGCCATACAAATTATATTCTGATCGAAAATTCTGCACCAAAATTCAGGAATCTTCAGGTATCCATTATGGATGAAAATTGGATCATGCTTTCCAAAACAAAAAATCCAACGATCCACTTTGTGATCCAGGAACCAAAACTCTGTAAAACTGTGTGGAAAATGATAGAGAAACGAAAGGCAAAAGAAAGTAGAGAATAAGACAAAAGCAGCTGGATCACAGCTGCTTTAATACGTTAAGTAAACGTGCGTTATCCTCTGGCATCATGATGCAGAAGCGGATGAATTCTCCGTCAAGACACTGGAAAGAAGCACAGTCACGGATCATGAGTCCCTCTTTGATGCAGGCTTCGAAGGCATCGGAAGAAGTAAGTCCTGTTTTCTGGATCTTGAGCAGGATAAAGTTTGCATAGGCAGGATAAACTTTGTATGTTGGGATTTCTTTCAGTTCTTTGTAAAGTTTGTCCCTTTCAGAAAGAATTAGATTTCTGGTCTTCTGGATATACTCCTGATCTTTGAACATTAATTCTCCGGCATAGGCACCAAGACTGTTGAGGGACCATGGTGTCTGTTTTTCTCTCATTTTGGCGAGAAAATCCATATTTCCGGTGACACCGTAGCCAAGACGCATTCCCGGTGCGGCATAGAATTTGGAAACGCCACGCAGAACCATGAGATTCGTAAATTCCTGTGTAAGCGGAACTGCGGTGATCTCATTGATATCCGGTGCAAATTCTACATAAGTTTCATCGATCATCACGAAAATATTATGCTTAGCACAGAAAGCGATCAGTTTACGGAGTTCATTCTGGGTAATCGCAGAGGAAGTCGGGTTGTTAGGATTACAGAGAATAAGGAAATCGTAACCATTTTCGAGCGTCTTGCAGAGATCATCAATATCCAGGAAAAAATCCCGTTCTTCCTGAAGATGATAATATTCCTGTGTGCTTCCGGAGAAAGAAAGTTCACGGGAGTATTCGGAATAAGTTGGTCCCAGGATCAGGGTATGCTTCGGAGCTCTTTCCTGGATCAACAGAGAGATCAGCTCGCTGGATCCATTTCCCGGGAGGATAAAGTCAGCCGGAATATTGCAGTATTCAGAAATTGTATTTCGAAGAGAAGTATAATTTCGATCCGGATAGGAAGAAAAAAGGTCAATATTTGAAGCCAGTGCATCCCTGACTTTGGATGAGAGTCCAAGCGGATTGACATTGGCACCGAATTTTACGATATCTTCTTTATTTAAATGATAGTACTCACATATTTTTTCTATGTCACTTCCATGAAAAACTATCTTTGTAGTCATAGCTGTACACTTCCTCGTATTTTTTTAGTCTTTTACTATCATAAAGCATTCCGGATCTATCTGCAAGTAGATAAACTTGCTTTTCAGGCGTATTTTGCATATAATAGTAGTCAGTTTTGCAGATAAACAGTTGGAGGGAAGAGAAATGCGATTACAAAAAGTACAGGATGCATTGGAAAAAAAGAATATCAAATATGAATACACAGAAGAAGACGGATGCGGGAGCCTTGATTTTATGTTCCGCGGCCTGAAATTCCATGTGTGGGAATATCATGATGGAGTCTGGGGGGCAGAGACCAATATTTATGAGGCTGGAAGAAGCCAGGATATTGAAGGAGATTATGAAGCGGAGATTTCAGCGGAGATCCTTTCCTGGCCGGATATGATCAGCAATTAACAGACAGGAGTCGGAAAACTATGAAACTAATGAATATTGCAGATGAGGGAGCGGGATACAAAGCACAGCTTTATGAATTGTATGACAATGCATTTCCAGAGCAGGAAAAAAAGCCGCTGCATGTAATGGAACAGCTTGTCGATGATGGCAAAATGGAAATGCTTGCGATGGTGGATGGAGATGAGTTTGTAGGACTTGCCATCAATATGATCAGCGGGGATCGTGCGCTTCTGGATTACTATGCGATAACACCGGAGAAGCGGAGCTGCGGCTATGGAAGTAAGGGACTGGAAGTCCTGCTTGCACATTTTGAGAATAAGAAATATATCTTTGAGATCGAGACACAGGATGAACAGGCCGATAATGCAGAGGAGCGTAGACGGAGAAAAGCTTTTTACCTGAGAAATGGTCTGAAAGAGACCGGGCTGTCTGCGAATGTATATCATACAGATTTTGAAATCCTCACACCGGATGGGGAACTGTCTTTTCAGGAGTATGTGGATTTTCTGAGAGAAGTTCTGGATGAAGAGTATGTGCAGATGCTGCGTCCTACTCTGATTTCTGAGAGATAAAATAAACAAGGAACAAGGGGAGAATTATGGGAGAACACATTGTTTTAGTCTATCTGGTTGTATGCTTTTTTGTATTTCTGGCAGGTTTTGTGGATTCGATCGCAGGCGGAGGCGGGCTGATTTCACTTCCGGCCTATATGATCGTAGGTCTGCCGGCGCATACAGCGATCGCAACAAATAAGATCAGCAGCAGTATGGGAACAGCAGTATCATCTTTTTATTATCTGCGTCAGGGATTTATGAAATGGAAGATCTGTGCACCATCCATTGTAGCGGCCTTTATAGGATCTGCACTTGGGGCAAAGATCACACTGATGATTGATGAGAAAGTACTGAAGATCGCCATGCTGATCGTGCTGCCGATCATTCTTTTTTATGTGCTTCGAAGCAAAGCACTACAGGAAAATCCAGATTACGAAGTGGTAGATAAAGTAACTCCGAATCTGATCATGAAATGTATCGTTATCGCATTTACAGTTGGAATTTATGACGGAATCTACGGACCGGGAACAGGCACATTCCTGATGCTGCTTTTTACAGCTTTTTGTCATCTTTCTCTGCATGATGCGGCAGGGACAACAAAAGCGATCAACCTGACTACAAACATTTCGGCACTTGCAGTATTTCTGTTCAACGGGGCTGCGTATATTCCGCTGGGACTTGCAGCAGGGTGCTGTAATATGATAGGAAATTATCTGGGAAGCCATTGCTTTACAAGTAATGGAAGCAAGATCGTTAAGCCGATCATCGTGGTTGTGATCGTGATCTTTTTCATAAAAGTATTAACAGAATTGATAGGATAAGAAGAAAGACCGGGGCGTTAATAGCCCTGGTCTTTTATAAATTCATAAGTTCGTCTGCGATTGTTGTGGTCGTGATAAGCGAGATATTTCTTTCGCATTTCTGCGTATGCAGTCTTTTCTTTAAAACCATTTTCATAGTATTCGTGAATCTTCGGAAGCAGTTCCTCTCTGGTAAGGCAGCGTTCGCCGAAGAGATCTTTTTCCATGTCGATATAGCTTCCATTTGTTTCATTGTATTTGTCCAGATCAAACTGATAAAAAAGTATCGGTTTGCCAAGATAATAAACATCCCACGATACACTGGAATAATCGGTGATCAGCATGGAACATTTCATAATAAGCTGGTTCAGCGGAACACTGCCAAATGGGATCAGCCTTATCAGCGGATCATCTGCATGAAAAGCAGAGATGTACTCCCGGAGTTTCGGATGGATATAAAAGATCAGTTCGGTATGCGTTTGATGCAGAAATTCCCGGAGTTTCGGATCATTCAGAAGGGCAGCATATTCTCTGTAATAACTGCTCTGCCGGAAGGTTTCATCACTCTGGTCTTCCAGCCAGCTTCGCCATGTTGGCATAACAAGGATGGAAGGATGCGAAAGATCTGATCTGTCTTTCAGAACATCCCAGCGGCTGAGACCGGTCACAGGGATCTGTTCTGGTCTGTATCCGAAGTCCTGCTCGATGATCACTTTTTCCATTTCGGAAGAAGCTGTGAAATAAGTCATGGAACTTGTGCCGCTGGCTCCAAAAAGATTCTCTACCCGCTTCAATGCCAGAACACCGTGCTGGAGAAAATAAATATCATGTTTGTTGATCTCCCGGGAGATAAGGTTTGGCATCGGTTTCCACGCAAAGGCATGAAGCCGGCTGTCAGAAGCAATATACAGCCGGGCTGTCATGAGGTACAGAAGATGGCAGAAACTCAGGAATGGAATGACATTGGAACGATACTTCCGTGTGGCCTTCCATTGTGGGGAAGATTTGTCCAATATAAAGAAAATGTTTTTCTTTTCTTCTGCTGGAAGATGTTTCATACAATACTGGAAAAAATAAAAACCATTGTCCTGAGCAGAAATACAGTATTTTTCATAGATCAGCCAGATATGCCGTTTCTTAAAGAGTGGGTTCATCAGTTTGCCAAGACCAAAAGCGGCGAGTTCTTTAAAATGAAAAAGAGGACTGTCGTATGACCGCAGTGGACGGCTCCGCAGGATAAAACGATGCCCGGTACTCCCCATCGGGAAAAACAGACATGTGTCTTTTTTTACAGAGTAGCTGCCGAGAATAAGCTGCATGCGAAGACGGCTGCCAATAACAGGCATCCAGGAGTCTGGACAGTCGTCTGAATACAGCCGCAGGTTCCAGTCGTTTTCACCAGGTTCCAGAACAGAGACATCGATCTGAAAGATCAGGTTCTGTGGATTTTTGGAAACACAGCGGAGCTGATGCCGGAAATTTTGTGAAGAATTCTGATAAAAAAGTTCTGCCTGAATCTTCATATCCGGTCTGGGGAGCTGTATTGTGAGATAAAGCTGTGATCTTTTTATTTTTATATGGGTTACATGTAATGAATGTTCCATGAAAAATTTCCTGTCCTTGTGATGTTTTTATTATAGTTACAGAAATTATACAGAACGGAGGAAAGATTTGCAATGGGTTTTGTCCGGTGGAATTGTGATATTCCTTTGATTGACAATCGATAAGAACCTGAGATAGAATGAAACAATACACAGTGATAACAAAAATTTATGAGGAAACGTAAATGGAGAGAAAATTTAAATTTACCAAAGCAGATACGGCTGCGGTGAAAGGAATTGCGATTATATTTTTGATTCTTTATCATGGCTTTTCAATAAAAAGCCGGCTGTATGGGTATCCGGTAAGCTTCTGGCCGCTGTCGGAGGCAAAGGCAATGGCAGTCTGCCGTGTGATGGTTCAGTGCGTTGGAATTTTTGCATTCCTGTCAGTGTATGGTCTTACTCTGTCGATGAAAGCCCAGTATCATGAATATGAGTTTACAGGACATGAGGCAACATTGTTTGTTCTGAAACGGTATGTGAAACTTGTGCTTTCTTTTACCCTGCCATTTCTGTTCTGCATGGGGGTAACTTACCTGACACATACATCCCGCTACAGTGATGGATTTCCGATTAATCTGATCAATGCCGGAATGGATTTCCTCGGGTTGGGACATCTCTTTGGGACGCAGATGCAGATCAATACCTGGTGGTATTTGAGCCTTGAGATTCTGCTGATCTTTTTTATGCCTTTTCTGGTCAGATTTTATAAGCGGTACGGGTGGCTGATGGTCTTCATGTTCCTGCTCATCGGAAGCTTTATGCTGGAAAAGCATGTGCATCTTACAAAGTATTTACTTGTAGCTCCGCTGGCAGTCTGCTTTGCAGATCAGAATGTTTTGGAAAGGCTCAGAGAATTTCATATTGTAAAAAACGCAGTATTAAATAAACTGCTGAAATTTATTTTGAGCACAGGTGCATTGTATGTCCTCTGCAAAATGTTTAATACGCAGTGGGGAATTGATCATTTTGAATTTGCACTCAACGGTGTGATTCCGGTGCTGATCGTTTACTGGTCTTATGAGTTTGTGATCGGAATTCCGGGGATTCGCCAGATTCTGCAGTTTATAGGAAAACATTCTGCAAATATTTTTTATATCCATACATTTATAAGAGCAGTATGGCTGAGAGATCCTACCTATTCTCTTGGACATGCGGCAGTGATATGGCTGTTTATCCTGGTTGTGAGTCTCGCACTTTCTATTTTGCTTGGCGTTGTGCAGAAAATCATACGATTTGATAAATTTTCTGCATGGATCAGTAACAGCATCATAAGCTGGGCAGATCGTACTTTATAAAACAGATAAAAAACGCAGTACCGAATCTGAAATAAATCAGGTTCCGGTTACTGCGTTTGCTATTTTAATGGAATCTTTTTTTGATTTCCTCGCAGATATGTCTGCTGTGTTCGTGATCCTTAAACTGGAGATATTCTCCGCGCATTTTTTCGTATTCCGGTTTTAAGTGGAAGTCATTTTGTACGGTTTCTTCCAGATAGTCAAGAAGCTGTTCCTGAGTTGCTGCCCTGTCGCCAAAAAGTTCTGTTTCCATATCAATATAACTTCCATGTGCTTCGTTGTATTTCTCAATATCAAACTGATAAAACAGACTTGGTTTATCCTGATAAAGAATATCCCAACATACACTGGAATAATCCGTGATAAGCATACGGCAGCGCATCAGCATTTCATTTACGGCAACTTCACCAAAAGAGATCAGATGGATCCGTTTACTGATTGATTTGAAGGTATCTGCATATTCCTGAAATTTTGCATGCAGATAGAAGTTGACTTCAAGATCATATTTTTCCAGAATCTGATTCAGACGTTCAGAATTCAGGAGCCCCATATAATGGCGGAAATAATCACTTTCTTCGAAATCTTTATCCGGTACGGAATCCAGCCAGTTTCTCCAGGTTGGCATGATCAGAATTTCACGTTTGCCCTGGGATTTATCTTTGAGTACATCCCATCGTGGAAGTCCGGTGTTGATGACTTCGTCAGGTTCATATTCAAAATTCTCAACAATTGTCTGTTTTTCCTTGTTGGTGGATACGACGAAGAGATCGCAGCCACCCTTTTTGCCTTTGCCGTAGAAGTTATCAACACGTTTCAGAGCGATAACTCCATGCTGGAGGAAGACAAAAGGAATTTTTTTGATATAACGGTTAAAAATACTGTGGCGGGACTGCATGGCATAGGTATGGTATCTGGAATCGGAGCTGACGATAAGATCTGCCGCGAGCAGATAAACCATGTGCCGGATGGACATAAAATCCAGAATCCGATTCTTATAAGGTTCCACTTTGGAACGGTCCGGAGAATCCTTATCTATGATATAGTAGATTTTTTTATTAAGGAAAGCTTCCTCGTCCTGTTCCATGCAGTGTTTGAAAAAGTAATAACCATTGTCCTGTGCCATGGAAGAAAATTTCTCGCATACCAGGCAGATGTGCTTCCGTTTCCAGTAAGGTCTGGCGACACGATAAAGGAAAACGGAGAGGAATTCCTTGAAGATGATATCCATGCCGTCATATTTTTCTCTCTGACGGTTTACAAATGCGAGAGTCTGTTTACTTGTATAATATGGATAAAAGTAAAAATTTTCGTCTGTCTTGTAGGCAACATTGGAAAGGAATTTTTGCTGCATTCGCTGCAGAGCGGTCATAAAAATCGGAATTCTGGAAACATCTCCGGTATCTGCATTTCGAACCAGAACAAAAATATCCCAGTACAGGCTCTTCCATTCAATAGAGCGAAGGTTCAGGGAAACGGTTATTCGCTGAAGATTTCCGTTGGATTTTATGCTTTTGGTGGTGAAATCATAAGTTACGGCATCTTCGGCAAGCTTGCTTCGGAAAAAAAGTCCGGTTTTTATATATTTGTGCCTGCTTTTTTCAAGGTCGAAAGATATCCGGAGAACTCCATGGCTCATCTTAAGACTGTGGTAGGCACAGGTCAGAAGATTTTCCATAAAATATGTCCGGCTGCATAAATCTATAATAAGAAGATTATCTAATCTGGCAGTAAATATACCGATATATTCTGCAGGCTCAGAAGAAGTATCTTCCGGGAAATAAATATCTTTGGCAAAAATGTGATATTTCTTATTAAAATTATTATCCGGACGGAGAGCATATAAGGTATGGCTGTTATCAGAAGCCACACAGCTTAAAGTGAGAATAAACTCCGAATGTCGTTTGAACTGGAAATATTCCTGAAAAGGCAGCAGGTCCAACTGGAATGTACAGAGATCAATCTGCGTAAAAGGAATGGAAATATCTTCTTTTGTCTTAGGATTCCGTGCAAGGAAACGATAAGAAGAAAAAGCTCCGGCAGAAAAGTCTGCGAATTTCAAAGTCACTTTCGTAGAGGAAAGAGCTGAAATATAAACAGAGAGGTTTCCGTTGATCCAGGAAAAGGATGAATCAGATGTATGTGATTTGATTTTCATAATTCCTCCAATATAATCTGTGGTTAAAGTTTTATAAGTAACATAATTATAACATAATATTAATAAAATTTAAACATTTTTCGACTGACAAAATATTTTGCTATTTTGCTAAAAAAATACTTGACATATAAAAAAGAATATGCTATTCTATCACAGAACGCTGCCGAAGACAGTAGGTGCCGTAAGGCATAAGGATCACAACGCCTACCGAGGACTTAGTATTCTATATGAGATTACATGAGACCTTACTGTCGTTATGCAGTAAGGCTTTTTTTATGACGCGGCGGTATAAATCTATAAGGAGGTGTACCATTTATGGCAAAAGTAGAACTGAAACAACCAATCGTAGAAGAAATCGCAAACAGCATTAAAGACGCACAGGCAGTAGTACTTGTTAACTACAGTGGTCTTACAGTTGAACAGGATACAATTCTGCGTAAAGAGTTAAGAGAAGCTGGTGTTCAGTACAAAGTTTACAAAAACACAATGATGAAACGTGCATTCGCAGGTACTGATTGTGAAGAACTTAGCCAGCATCTGGAAGGAACTAATGCTATTGCAATTTCTGCAACAGATGCTACAGCACCGGCAAGAATCCTTGCTAAATACGCAAAGCAGTTCCCAGCTCTTGAGCTGATCGCTGGTGTAGTTGAAGGAAACTACAACGATCAGGCTGGAATCCAGGCTCTGTCCCAGGTTCCGTCCAGAGAAGAACTTCTTGGAAAACTTCTTGGAAGCATCCAGTCTCCTATCACAAACTTCGCTCGTGTGCTTAATCAGATCGCTGAGGCACAGGGTGGCGCTGATACAGAGGCAGCAGCAGAATAATCCTAAAATAATAATAAAATATAATAAATGGAGGAAATTAAAATGGCAAAATTAACAACAGAAGAAT
>NZ_FR886668.1:0-7637 GCF_000436615.1 Blautia sp. CAG:237 | reverse complement strand
GGCGATTACCGTGACCGGACTTACACCGGCTAGTGTGGTTCAGCTTCGCTGGACACACTACAACAAAAAGGACATGGCAAACTTCACCATGTCCTCATTTGAGTCAAGCGGATATTCGCACTCCGCTTTGCTACTTGCTTATAACCAAATAGCAGTTGATCTGGTTAGATTGCAAGAAGATTCTTGATCGCTTCCATATAGATAAGCACAGCTTCTTCCATTCCAGATACAAGAATAAACTCATCTGCGCCGTGGATACGGTAGTCGATCCCCGGCATTTCCGGTCCGAATGCGATGATGTTTTTGAGTGATTTCGCGTAAGTTCCACCGCCGATCACCATCGGTTTGTTCTCCGTATCGCCTGTAACATCTACGTATGCCTTGTACAGAGCATTTACAAGAGGGGATTCTCTCGGGAAAAACAGTGCATCACCGATCATATGAACCTCGATGCGTCCGTTCTCATCTTCCAGTCTGTCAGCACACATCTTGCGGACTTCGTCTGCTTTGAGAGTAACCGGTACACGAATATCAATCGTACTGGAGATCACTCCATCTTCTGTCTTGACGATTCCATTGCACAGAGTCAGCTCACCAAATTCATCTGCAAACTTAAGTCCAAGACCGGAGCCATCACAGGCTGTACCGATATGTTCATTGTAGAATTTCACAAAGTCATCTTCGAATCCTGCTTTGGCAAGGCATTCAAATGTCACACCTGCCGCATTGACACCAAGAGTCGGTGTGCTAGCATGCGCAGGAACTCCCTTTGCATAAATGCTGATCTCGCCGTTCTCTTCTGTCACTTTGTATTCCTGAAGTTTGGTTTCTGCAAAAGCTGCTTCCAGTTTGTCCTTCAGTCCGGTTTCTGCCGGAACGACTGTATTGCAGGTATCACACACAGCATTGGAAACAAAACCTCCGTTCATGGAAATGATCCTGATATTCTTAGAATGTGCTGTCATCATTACCATGCCCTTCTCACCGTGGATGCACGGGAAGTTTGCGTCTGGTGTGAATCCGCAGGATACTTCTTCTGCAACTTCATTGTAATGCTCCATGCATTTGGAACCTGTCTCCTCATTGCAGCCCATGATCAGACGAACTCTCTTGTTGAGTTTCACTCCGGAATCACGGAGAAGCTTCATTGCGTAAAGAGCTTCCAGAACCGGTCCCTTGTCATCTGTGGTTCCACGTCCGTAAACATGGTCACCTTCTCTGGTAAGTTTGAACGGATCATAAGTCCAGTCACCGCCGACCGGAACGATATCAAGATGTCCTGCAATACCGACGATTTCTTCGCCTTCGCCCATCTCAGCATAGCCGCAGTAATTGTCCAGGTTTACGGTCTTGAATCCGAGTTCATCGGCAATCTTGAGTGCTTCCTCAAGTACCTTTGCAGGGCCTTCGCCAAAAGGCATTCCCTCTGCCGGAGTCCCAAGCTGTGAATCGATCGCAACCAGTCTTCCGAGATTTGTCAGCATTTCGTCTGTTAATCCATGAATCTGTTCTTTTATTTCCATAATCATTGCCTCCAGTTTGTATTAGCTTTCGCTGAAATTTCCTCTTCCCCTATCCTAACAGATATTGGTCAGGCAAGCAACTCTTTCTCCACATTTTCGAAACCAATCCGCTCAATTGTTTCTGCAAAACGTTCTCCTTTGATTCCGTTATCTCTGAAGAAAAGGATTGCTTTCTCGATAACGTCAAGTGCCTCTTCTTTGGACGTAAAAATCCTGCCAAGCGCTCTTCCCTTTGATACCTTTTTGCCCCAGCGTCCGCCGATGTAGATCTTGTATCCATAAGTGCCGTCCTCGATCGTGTGGAACGGGCATTTTCCTACGCAGCGTCCACAGTGTCTGCACGCTTCTTTGTCGATCTGGATCTTTCCATCAATGACCTTTGCAACTTTGTTTGGACACGCGGCTTCAATCGCACATTTTTTGCAGCCTTTGCAGACATCTGTGTTGACTTCCGGGATCCTCTGTCCGATAATCCCGACATCATTCAAATTCGGTTTGACACAGTTGTTCGGACAGCCGCCTACTGCGATCTTGAATTTATGCGGCAGTGCGACATCGCTGTATCCTTCATAAAAACGTTTGTAGATTTCCTCGGAGATCGCATAGGAATCCAGAAGTCCATACTGGCAGGTTGTTCCCTTGCAGGATACCACCGGACGGACTTTTGCTCCCGTTCCTCCTGTCACCAGTCCTTCTTTTGCGATGAACTGCTGGAATTCTTCAATCTTATCATAAGGGATTCCCTGGATCTCTACGGAAAGTCTCGTTGTATACAGTAGATTTCCATTGCCAAATTTTTCGGCTGCTTCTGCCATACAGCGGTGCTGTGCTGCGGTTACTTTTCCATTTATCGTAAGGACCCGTGCCGAAAACAGATCGGTTCCTCTGTTGTTCAGAAATCCCATTCCTTTGACTCTTTTTTCATCTTCTTTGCTGACTGTTAATGCTGACATCTCTATACCTCATTCCATGTTTTTTTCATTTATAATTCATAATATACCACTTGAGTATGTATTTGAAAAATGATATTATTTTATAGAAATGATAGGTATTTTCTATACTAGGAGAATGTAAAATGACGATACGACATCTGACCATTTTTGTTGCAGTAGCTGACCAGGGCTCTATGAGTGCAGCTGCCGCTCATCTGTATTTATCGCAGCCTACCGTAAGCCAGGCGATCCGCGAGCTGGAAAAGCATTACAACGGGCTTCTTTTTGAACGCCTCGGCAAAAAGCTTTACCTCACAGAACGCGGAAATCTGCTTCTGCCGCAGGCGCGCAGTCTGATCCGCCAGTTCCAGCAGCTTGAAGAACTGATGCTCAACCAGGGACAGTCCTCCACATTGAAACTCGGTTCCACGATCACGATCGGAACGTGCCTGACTCCTTTTCTGATCCCGAAACTACAGAAAATCTGCCCGGATGTCAGGGTCCATTCTTATGTGAGTAATACCAAGGACATTGAACAGAAGCTCCTTCGTTCTGAACTGGATGCCGGAATCGTTGAAGGCGAGATTCTTTCTCCTGACCTTACCGTTCTCCCGATCATAGATGACTGCCTGGTGCTTGCCGCAGGTAAAGATCATCCTTTTTATCAGAAAAGCTGTATCCAGGTACAGGATCTCGCCGGAGAATCTTTTGCCATGCGCGAGCAGGGAAGCGGAACCCGGCAACTTTTTGAAGACTATGCAGCGAGGCATCAGATTTCTGTTCAGACAGTCTGGGAGGCAAACAGTCCCCGTACACTCCTGAATGCGGTGCTTTATGACCGGGTGCTTTCTGTCATGTCTCTCCGGCTTATGAAACATGAGATCCAGCACAATACGATCCGGGTTTTTTATAACCAGAATGGCGAATGGAACCGCAAATTCAAGCTTGTCTATCACAAAAACAAGTTTCTGACCCCTGCGATCTATGAACTGGAAAAACTGCTCCACACGTACAAAAATATCAAACTCCCGACCAATATGGGAATATTGGAATAAAAATCCCAATCTCACTTATAATAAAGGAACGCTTCTTATGGAAAAATATATCAGCTTTACAGTCCCGTCTGATTCAGCCATTTCTACCGTCGGTCAGGTTCTTCGTGCTCAGGGACACCTGACAAAAAAGCAGATCAGCCGCGCCAAATTTCTTCCGGATGGCATTCAGAAAAATGGCATCCGCTGCCGGATCACAGAATTTGTCCTTCCCGGTGACGAAATCCAGGTCTGTCTGGAAACTGCGGAAACTGCTTCTGAACAGCTTGTTTCGGGCGATTTTTCTTCCCTTGAGATTCTGTATGAGGATCAGGATATTCTTGCGGTAAATAAACCGGCTGGCATGCTCACACATCCGTCCGGAGCACATTATGCGGACACACTTTCCAATCTGATAGCTGCTTATTTTCAAAACAAAAAGGCCTCCGTCCGTGTCCGCCCGATCGGACGGCTCGACAAAGAGACCTCTGGTATTATTCTGTTTGCCAAGAATCAGGTTGCGGCGCAGCGGCTTCAGGCACAGCGTGAAGAGCATGTTTTTCGTAAGGAATATCTTGCCGTTGTAGCTGGATATCTCCCAGAAGATCCTGCTGATCTCTGGCATACCATTTCTTTTCCTGTAAAAAAAGTATCTGACCACCCACTGCGGATGCAGGCTGTTCCTGCTCCTGACGATAATTGCAGTACTGATGCTTCTCTACTGCCCGCAGTTACGCATTACTGTACGCTTTACAGTACAGCAAACTGGTCACTGGTATCTCTCCGCCTGAATACGGGCCGCACGCATCAGATCCGTGTCCATATGAAAGCACTTGGGCATCCGCTTCTGGGCGATACTTTGTACTATGAGCAAAAGCTGGACAATTTTTCTGTACAGCCATCTTTTGCCCGCACTGCTCTCCATGCCTGGAAGGTATACTTCCGGCAGCCATTTGAAGGAAATGAGATCAGGTTGACCGGAACACTGCCGGAGGATTTCAGAGCGATCATACCTTATTTGCCGTTCTGAAAAATCATCTGTTCTTATAGTTGACAGTGTTGCCTGTTCGTGTGAAAATAGGACAGATGCAAGTGGATTTTATTTTTATGTATTGGAGGATTTTTTATGTCAGATCAGGTTCGTGATATGACGAAGGGTTCCCCGGCGAAGCTGATCCTGCTTTTTGCAGTGCCGCTGATGCTGGGGAATATTTTTCAGCAGTTATATACGATGGTGGATACGATCGTTGTCGGACAGGTTGCCGGGGTTCAGGCTCTGGCTGCCCTTGGTGCGGTGGAATGGATCATGTGGATGGTACTCGGCGTTTCTACCGGAGTTACGCAGGGGTTTTCTATTCTGATCTCGCAGCATTATGGTGCCCGGAAATGGAGTGACCTTAAGAAAGCAGTTGCACACAGTTATCTGCTTACAGCGGTCACTGCTGTTTCGCTTCTGATCGTCAGTCAGCTTGCTGCCAGATGGATCCTGGTTCTTTTGAATACACCGGATAATATTATTGGGATGTCGTTGATCTATCTCAGGATCGTTTTCTGCGGAATTCCGATCGTTGCCGCCTATAATATTTTTGCCTCCGTGCTGCGTGCTCTTGGCAACAGCCGAACGCCTCTGATCGCTATGCTCATTGCTTCTGTTATCAATGTGGTCCTGGATCTTGTTTTTGTTGCCGGGCTTCACTGGGGTGTAGCCGGTGCTGCTCTTGCTACGGTTACTGCTCAGGCTTTTTCTGCTCTGTACTGTTTCGTTGTGGTGAAAAAAATCGATATTGTACATACTTCCAGAAGTGATTTTGAACATGTGCCGGGACTGAACCGGAAACTACTTGGACTCGGCGCTCCGATCCTGTTTCAGGATGTGATCATTTCTGTTGGCGGTCTTGCTGTACAGTTTGTGATCAATGGATATGGATTTCTGTTTGTTGCCGGATTTACTGCAACGAATAAGCTTTATGGTGTTCTGGAGATGGCTGCGATCTCCTATGGATATGCAGTGGTTTCCTATGTTGGGCAGAATCTTGGTGCAGGTAAGATCGGGCGTATCAAAAAAGGTGTGCATGCCAGTGCTTTTCTTGCATTTCTGACTTCAGCATTTATCAGTATCATGATGTTTCTTTTTGGAAAAACACTGCTCTCTATGTTTATTTCCGGTGACCCGGCACAGACGGAACAGGTGCTTGCCATTGCATGGCATTATCTGTCCATTATGGCTTCCTGCCTCTGCATTTTGTATTTCCTGTATGTTTACCGTTCTGCGCTGCAAGGGCTTGGAAATACGATGATTCCTATGCTGAGTGGTGTTGTGGAATTTTTTGTCCGGGTTGGTGTTGCTCTGCTGCTTCCGAAACTTGTCGGACAGAATGGGATTTTTTATGCGGAGATTGCCGCATGGACGGGAGCGACGGTGCTTCTTGTCGTCAGTTATTATATCAGTATTCGTAAATTTAAAGCGGTGATGTAAAAAAGTTATTGACTCTACAACCATTGTAATGTTTAAAATCAGATGGAAAGGAGTCAATAATTTTATGGAAAAAAATCTTACTTCCGGCAGTGTTCTGAAAAATATCATTTATTTTTCACTGCCATATCTCTTATCTTATTTTCTACAGACTTTATATGGCATGGCTGATCTTTTTATCATTGGTCAGTTTGAGGGGGTCGCGAGTACTACTGCTGTCTCGATCGGCAGCCAGGTTATGCATATGATCACTGTTATGATCGTCGGCCTTGCCATGGGTTCTACGGTTACCATTGCACAGGCAATCGGTGCCAGGGACAAAAAAAGTGCTTCCAGGACGATTGGAAACACGGTTGCTTTGTTTATGGCTGTTGCTGTTGGGCTGATGGTGATCCTGCTTCTTCTTGTTCATCCAATTGTATCTGTGATGTCTACCCCTTTGGAAGCGGTAACTGGAACTGTGGCTTATCTTACGGTGTGTTTTATTGGGATTCCATGTATTACGGCGTATAACATTATCAGTTCGATTTTTCGTGGGATCGGGGATTCCAAAAGTCCGATGTATTTTATTGCAATTGCGTGTGTGGTGAATATCGGGCTGGATTATCTGTTTATGGGATATTTACACCTTGGTCCGGTTGGGGCTGCGCTTGGTACTACTTTGTCGCAGCTTGTGAGTGTGGTCATTGCACTGATCGTGATCATGAAAAAGGAAACCGGGATTTCTTTGTCGCGGAAGGATTTTCGTCCGGATTATAGATTTATGAAGAAAATTCTGAATATTGGCATTCCGGTTGCGCTGCAGGATGGATTTATCCAGGTTTCTTTTATTGTGATCACGGTTATTGCCAATCGACGTGGATTGGATACGGCGGCGGCTGTGGGGATCGTGGAGAAGATCATCAGCTTTTTGTTTTTGGTTCCTTCTTCTATGCTTTCTACGGTTTCTGCTCTTTGTGCACAGAATATTGGGGCGCGGAAGCATGAGCGTGCTTCGAGGACGCTTCGTTATGGGATTTTGATCGCGGCTGGATTTGGGGTGATCGTGGCTGTTGTGATACAGTTTGTTGCGGGACCTGTGGTGTCGTTGTTTACTTCGGATGCGACGGTTGTTGTGCTGGGAAGTCAGTATATCCGGGGATATATTTTTGATTGTATTTTTGCGGGGGTTCATTTTTGTTTTAGTGGGTATTTTTGTGCTTATGGAAGGTCGGGATTTTCTTTCCTGCATAATATCATGTCGATTCTCCTGGTGAGGATACCAGGGGTGTATCTGACTTCGTTGTGGTTTCCGGATACGTTGTTTCCGATGGGGATTGCGACGGCTTGTGGGTCGTTGTTGTCGGTGATTATTTGTTTTATTTTATTTAAATGGATGCTGGCGCATCCGGCGAAATCCTGAGGGGGAAGGTATCTCGGAGTCTGCGAAGGCCGAAGTTCCCCCTCAGACTCCCCCTTCTTGGCCACGCGGCTTTAGTGTGGGGACGGGCGTGCTTTGCGCCGCCCTGTGGGTTGGGGGAAATTAGAGGAAAAGGGGAAAAAGAGAATTAAAAAAAAGCTAGAGCGAATTTTGCTCTAGCTTCTTCTTTTCGTATATTCAAAACCACATACATGTTGACATTTCTGAATCAATTGACCATGCTTTTCTTGGTCAAGCCCTCACCCTATTAGTAGCAGT
>NZ_FR886667.1:0-5314 GCF_000436615.1 Blautia sp. CAG:237 | reverse complement strand
GGTGCTACTGCTGGTAAATTCGACCTGGCTAAACGTGCTAAAGCTGCTAACCTCGACGCAATCCATGACACAGTTCATGAAATGGCTCGTGATGAGGCGAGACACGGCAAAGCATTCGCTGGTCTGCTTAAGAGATATTTCGGAGAATAAACCATCATATAAAACAATCATCCCCAGGGCTTATAACCCTGGGGACTTTTTTTATAATACCAACAATTAATCCAATGACTGTAACCATTTAATATTTCCTCCACATAAATCATCGTACATCCCTGATTCAGAAATTCTTCTGCCTGTTTTTCCACATCTGCCGGGAAATTGATCCGATTTTCACGAAGCATATCCACATTTCCCGCCAAAATTGTGTGTGTATCCACTTCACACGAAACGCCGCGTCCAGGGATCATCTCAAACTGTCCGGTGGATAACAGTTCTCTCTTCATTTCCTGTCTGTAACAGTTTACGACTGCTTTTCCAAGCGGATGTTCAGACAACTGCTCTGCCGGGATAGTTTTCTCTCCTGCTTCTGTGAGCACTCTGGCTGTCTGTGGTGTCAGATGTACCAGTTTCTCAATACCTGCCCTTGCCTTAGCAACAGTCAGTTCTTCCAGAAGTCCTCCAAGCTGCATGATGAAGGCAACTTCACCGGCTGCAAAATCTTCTCTGATGAGTACGGATGCGATCAGGGCCAGCGAAACAAGTACGTCTGCCTTGATATCAAACTCTGTGACAAGTCCGATGACTGCTTCCAGAATGATCGGGATTCCGCACAGAATGATCATTTCTATTTTCCATAAAATCGACAAAAAAAATAAAAGCCTGGGCGCACCATAGCTTTTATTTTATGTTTATGCGATTTTTTTGCGGAAAGCAGCTTTATAATCATATTGACTATATTTGATTCCACAGTATCTGTTCATTCCTCTTCTTTTTCCGAAGTAAGAATCATATACCCGGCCATTGATTTCTGTCCATGTATGTAAATTGTCTTTTCTTGAGGCTCTGGAACAGACATATACGTTTCTGTAGCCAATTACTTTCGCTATATATGCCATTGCACATGCGTATGAAATACAGTTGCCTGACCTGCGCTCAAAAAGATCGTTGGCATTTATCGCACACCAGGCATCTCCACCTTCACTGAGTGTTCTCCAGGCTCCCAGTCCATTGCACTTCATCCATCTGTAACAGACCTTAAGCTTCTGTGTTTTGCTCATGCCACTGGTTGTAACTCCGTTTACAATCCTTCGCGCATTCTGATAAGCCTTCAGATCATTTAACTGCTCTCTGTTGAGCTTTTTACCAGATGGTGACAGATAACGGGATCCTTCTTTGATTCCCTGGACATGTCCATTGTTCTCAATGTAATATGTTTTTCCTGCACTAGTCACATTTTTTCGCTGCAACACACCATTGGCATTGAAAAAATAATAATTCATACCTACTTTCTGACACCCTTTGACAAACTTTCCATTTCTCTGGTACTTTCGTCCATTAGCTGTAGTGACCCATCCACTCCGCATTCCGGATGTGAAATCTGCTACACTTTCTTTCATTCCTGCTGCACTTACTGTTTCTGTCATAACCGGAGATATTACCAGAAGTGCACATATAGCTACTGTCAGCAGCTCTTTTATTTTTTTCATAATACACCTTTCTATTTCATATTTGCAAAATGTTCTACTGCCTTTGTAAAGTTCTCAATTGTTTTGTCCGGATCTCCATGTTCAATTCCCTCCCGGACGCAGTGCTTGATATGACCTTCCAGCACCACCTGACCAGCTTTATGCAGAGCCGATTTAGCTCTCTCCTCTTTCTGATTTAGCTCTGCACTCTGCGATCTTTTTCCTGCTGTCATTTCGTACTTCATTACGAAGTTTTGTCAGATATTCTGAAAACTGAACTTTGTCATTACCATAGGTCATCTGCAGGTCATACTCAAGCGGAATCCATGTAGAAATATCGGATTCATTATGCTGGATCAATGCCTCCAGATTGTCCAGCGCCTTATAAATTCTGGCTTCCAGTGTCTGACGTTCCTCCATCTCCTGGTAGAGTGCCTGCATTTCCTCTGCAAATGGCTTCGGAAGCTGTCTGACCCATTCTTTCAGTCGTTGTGCTTCTTTCTCCTCATCTGATTCTGTCTTTTCGAATGTAGGAATATCACCTGTAAAAGCTTCTCCAAGATCATGAATCAGACACATTTTCATTAGTTTCTCTATATCAGCTTCCGGGAATTCATCGCTGACAAAATATGCCATCAATGTGATTCTCCATGAATGCTCTGCGACACTTTCTCTCCTGCCGCCTGATGTGTAACAGTGTCTTGTCGCATCTTTCAGTTTCTCTGCTACGGCCAAAGCCTCCAGCAATCTGACTGGTTCCATATGTGTGTCATCCCTTTTATTTATAATCGCCTTATTATAGCATCTTTTTCTCAATAAAACTACGTTTAAAATATTAATTTTTACTAAAAAAAACGATCCATTTCTGAACCAGTTTTTTAGATTTTCTCAGGAAAGTTTTTTCTTTGTAACCGGAGATAAGGTGTAAACACCATAACTTACATTATAGTTTCTGCTGTAGCTCTTGGCTTCTGCAAAAAGTGGATCGTATACACGTCCATTGATCTCTGTCCATGCATGAGAGTTGTCGTCGCTTCTTACACCATCTGCACAGATATAAACATTTTTGTAGCCGAGGGCTTTTGCAAGGTATGCGAAAGCGGATGCATCTGCGATACAGTCACCACAGCCGCGTTCAAAATGATCGTTTGCCTGTACTGCGTACCATACCGGACCACCCTGATCGAAACGTCTCCATGTAAAATAATATTTGCTCATAACCCAACGGAAACATGCTTCCAGTTTCTGGCTTTTGGACATTCTGCTGTTGGTAACCTGATTTATTACATTTCTTGCATTCTGATATGCTCTGAAATCCAGGGCTTTGTTTGCTGACATTGCCTTTCCGTTGTTATAATAAAAAGTGGAACCTTTCCTCCAGCCTGTTACATGTGCGTAGTCGTCAATAAAGTACTGTACACCCTTGTAGGTTGTGTTTTTCTGTGCTTTAAATCCGTTTTTATTAAAAAGATAAACATATTTGCCGATCTTATGACAGCCTGTAATGTATTTGCCGTTTTTGAAATATCTCATTCCACCGGTTTTGAGTTTGTACCAGCCTTTGATCGTGGTCTTTTTCTTTGTTGTTGTGGATGTTGTCTTTTTTGTTGATGTGGTTGCTGCACTGGCTGTTTCTGTAAATGTCGGTACTGTCGTCATGAGCATCGCGCAGAGACAGAATGCCAGTATCTTTTTCATTTTTTTCATGTTAAACATGACCTCTCTTAAAAATTTATTTTCCATACAATACCGAGGAGGCTTCTCCCAGGCGATTGTATAGTTTTACTGCATCATCAATATGCGGGGTTCCTGCCTGATATGCACCGGCAGTTACCAGTATGTATTCTATGTCGTCAATTTCTGCAAAGCTTGCAAGACAGCAGCCTGCTTCACTGGTGAATCCTGTTTTGCCGCCCAGGATCTGCCCATCGATGACTGTTGTGTCGGATAAGTTCTTGAACATGGTGCTGTAAAAAGTGAAACCATCCGGGTGCACGTTGGTTGCCTGTGTGGAATGATAGGGGCTTTCTATGATCTCACGAAAGGTGTCATTCTTGAGAGCGTAGTGCAGAAGGGTTGCGATGTCCTTTGCGGTGCTGTAATGGTTATCTGCGTGGAGACCTGTTGTGTTGCAGAAATGGGTATTGTCTAAGCCGAGTTTTTCGGCTTTCTGGTTCATCAGGTCTACGAAGGCATCTTCAGAGCCGGCGATCGTGACGGCGAGGGCGCGGCAGCACTCTGCTCCGGAGGGGAGCATGACGCCGTAGAGATAGTCTATTGCGGGGGCGGTTTCACCGGGCTGGAAACCTGCCTGGGTTGCGTCCTGGGCGTAGAGGTCGGCTACCATATCGTTGGTTAGGGTGATCTGCTGATCCAGATCGCTCAGATTCTCTATTGCTACGATTGTGGTCATGATTTTGGTCATGGAGGCGGGATACATTTGGGTATCGCCGTTTATGTCGCCGATGACTTTGCCGGTGCCTGCCTGCATGAGAACTGCGTAGGAGCTGTTGATGCCGGTGATGTCCAGCTCCTGGACTGATGGTTTTGTTAGTTGGTTTATCCAGATGGTGATCTGGGTGCCGAAGCCGAAGTTCTGGGAGAATACCAGAAGGAGTGAAACTACTACCAGGATTTCTGCTATTAGGATGATGATTTTACTTTGTAAGGAATTTTTTCTTCTTTTCTTTGTCAAACTGACTCCCTCGTTTCCGAATTGTAGGTTTTGGGTTTTATTTTATCATTTTAGCATAAAATGGTGTAATTTTGAATTTTTTTGTGTTTGGAAACATTAAAACCCTTAGGGGGAGCATCTCGAAGTCTGCGAAGGCCGAAGCTCCCCCTAAGAACCCCCTTCTTAGCCACGCGGTTTTGGTATGGGGACGGGCGTGCCTGGGGCGCCGCCCTGGGGATTGGGAAAATCATATTAAAAAAAAGACATCCCTGCTTGCGCGCGGGATGTCTCTCTTATTTATTTTAGGCAAATTTAACTGGGTTGACTTTGACTCCTGGTCCCATGGTTGGGGTGAGGACAACGCTTCTTAAGTACTGTCCTTTCAGGGTGCTTGGTCTAGCCTTTACAATTGCCTCCATGAGCGTCTGGAAGTTGTCGCTTAACTGTTCCTCAGTAAAGGAAGCTTTACCGATCGGAACATGGATGATATTGGTTTTGTCAAGACGGTATTCAATCTTACCTGCTTTAATATCATTGATTGCTTTTGTAACGTCCATAGTTACTGTTCCAGCTTTCGGGTTCGGCATGAGACCTTTTGGTCCGAGTACACGACCAAGACGTCCTACAACACCCATCATGTCTGGTGTAGCAACAACAACGTCGAAATCAAGCCATCCTTCGTTCTGAATTCTCGGGATGAGATCTTCTGCTCCTACGTAATCTGCTCCAGCTGCTTTTGCTTCTTCTGCTTTTGCGTCTTTTGCAAATACGAGAACACGAACTTTTTTACCAGTTCCATGAGGCAGAACTACTGCACCACGGATCTGCTGGTCTGCATGACGTCCATCGCAGCCTGTACGGATGTGAGCTTCGATAGTTTCGTCAAATTTAGCAACTGCTGATTTCTTTACAAGGCTGATAGCTTCAGCGGTATCATATAATGTTGCGCGGTCTACTGCTTTAGCAGCTTCCACGTATTTCTTTCCTCGTTTCATTTCTATAACCTCCTGTGGTA
>NZ_FR886666.1:0-2602 GCF_000436615.1 Blautia sp. CAG:237 | reverse complement strand
GATTTTGCCATATTCATGGCAAAACACCTCGCGGGATACTACCTGTGAGCAGTAACACTTTAGTATCTCTTTAATTTGACAACTACGTGACGGTATGGTTCTTCACCTTCACTTACTGTCTCTACGAATTTATTTCCCTGAAGTGCAGAATGGATGATTCTTCTCTCGTAAGGATTCATTGGCTCGAGAACTACAGGTTTTCTTGTTTTCTTGACCTTGTAGGCGATTCCCCTTGCCAGGTTCTCGAGAGTTTCTTTTCTGCGTCTTCTGTAATCCTCTGTATCGAGTTTTACTCTGATATAGTCGGATTTGCCTTTGTTTACAACGAGGCTTGTAAGGTACTGGAGAGAATCAAGTGTCTGTCCTCTCTTACCGATCAGGATTCCCATATCCTGGCCTTCAAAATCGACTTCCAGACAGCCATCTGTTGTGTTATATTTGGATGTGATCTGGACTTCTCCGAGATCCATGGATGCAAATACATCATGAAGGAAAACAGATGCTCTCTCTTCGATCTCTTTGATCTCTGCCGGATCAGTGATGATCTCGATCGGCTTGGATACTCTTACCGGTTTTTCTTTGGCCGGTTTCGGCTCCCTTACTGGTTTCTCTTTGTAAACTCTTTCTTTCGGCTGTTTCTCTCTGACCGGTTTTGCAGGTTTTTCTTCTCTCGCTGCCTCTGGCTTTACTTCTTGTTTATTAGAAGTTCTGGCAGGTGCCTTTGGTGCCGGCTTCGGTGAAGATTTCTTCTGTTCCGGTTTCGGCTCGTCCTTGAATGCATCCAGTTTGACAGAAGCTACTATTTCCTCGAGTTCCTTTTCTTCTGAATGATCCTCTACTTTGCGAGCTTTAATGATCGCAGGCTTACTTCCAATTCCGAAAAATCCGGAACTTCCTTCGCTGATTACCTGAATGTCAAGCTGATCACTGGTCACGCCCAGTTCAATACATGCTTTTGTGATTGCTTCATTTTTGGTTTTTGCTGAAAACTGCATATATTCATTCATGATAAAACCCCGACCTTCCCTCTCTATTTCTTCTTGTTTTTCTCATCAAAAGCTTTGACCATATTTGCTTTTGCGGTAATGCTGCCTTCTTTTGCATGGGAAGCATTCTGGTAAGCTTCTTCTACTTTCTTCGCACGGTTTGCTTCATCAGAACCGCTCATACCTTTGTCGATCTTGTTGATATTCTTTACGCTCTGATGTGCCTGGTTTGTGATCTTCTGCGGCGGAAGTCCTTCTTTTGCACGTTTGGCTTCCATCTTCTTCATATTCTCGTTTACGAGATCATCAATGTTCATCTTGTTCAGGTGACGGTTGATGAGAAGCTGCTGGATACTTCTTACTACGGCACTTGCGATCCAGTAAATACCAAGACCTACCGGGAATGTGAAACAGAAAAATGCAGACATAAGCGGCATTACTGTATTCATAGTCTTCATGGAGCTTGCCATTGCATTATTCTCGCCACCGCCCTGTGTTGCTGCCTGTGGCATAAGCTTCAGGTTGAGCATCTGTGTTGCCCATGACAGAACCGGAATTGCAAGAGCTGCAATGATCAGGATCAGGGATCCTGTTTTGATATAGCTCAGCGGCTGGTCTGCGATGTTGAGCACACCAAAAGTCTGCATCTTCTGGATCTCGGAAGCAGTTTTGCTGATCTGATCTGAGAATCCGGAGAACTGACTGATATCCTGTAAGGATTTCCACTGGGATGGAGACAGAGCATACAGGAAATCTACGATAGAATCTGCATTATCTGTGACCTGTCTTACTCGTGTCATCTTGTTGTCTGTGATAAAGTTATTGATGATATCTGCAAATCCATCTACTGCAAGGATCTGTGTGCAGACACCATTGAACACATTATATACACTGCTTACATAAGCAGGGATATTCTGGATTACCTGATACAGAGCATACAGGATTGGGAGCTGGATAGCGAGCTGAACACAGCTTCCTGTAGGGGATACACCGTATTTCTGATATACCGCCTGGGTTTCCTCCTGCATCTTCATCATTGAATCCTGATCTTTTTTACCCTGATATTTCTTCTGGATTTTCTGGATCTCCGGCTGCATGATCGCACTCAGCTTAGAGAATTTCTGCTGTTTGATCTGCAGAGGAGTCATAAAAAGATAGATCAGAATACTGAAAATAATAATACAAAGGCCAAGGTTCTGAATTCCAACCATATCCAGCACTTTGTAGATACCGTTCATGATCCAGCCCATCACGATTGCGACCTGGCCGATGATCGGGGTACCACTTTTAGTAGCCAAAATCATACTTTCCAATTTACTTGTTCCTCCTGGATGATCTTATGGAACAACTTCATGATTGATCCATTTACCTTTATGGTACGGGATCATATCCCCCATGAGAAAAAGGATTACAACGTAATATTCTCCATATTGCCAGTAATCCTCCCCTGATTGCACCATATTTTTCGATTGCTTCCAAACCATATTGAGAACATGTGGGAATATAAGGACATTTAGTTCTCTTCATCGGTGATATATATTTCTGATAGAGACGAATCATTTTAATAAGAAGTTTCTTCATCAGTATGAACCTCTTCTATGATCTGATGTTTCCCT
>NZ_FR886665.1:0-3323 GCF_000436615.1 Blautia sp. CAG:237 | reverse complement strand
CGGATGAAATTTTCATCCGCCTACTCTACTAAAGTTAATATGTGAAAATCCTGGCTTGACAGGGACATGATTTCGGCATATACTAAGCTTTGTAAATAAGCAGGGGAGCTTGTACTGGCAGGCTGAGAGGAAGTAATTAACTTCGACCCTTATACCTGATTTGGATAATGCCAACGTAGGAATGTGAACGTATGTGGATATTACGGGAGATGCCTTGTGGCGTCTCCTTTTTTGTATTACATATCGAGAGAACACCAGTGGCGCGTCCGCTGATTCGTTTCATATCTGAACAGGAACACAATTTCATAGCGATACAAATGAGAGTGAACAGAGTTCATGAAGGGGTGCACCACCGCGGGTGTATTGCTTCGTGAACTCTTTTTTGATACCAAGGCTTCAAAACTCGAACATCGTTCCTGCTTGCAGGATAAGATGCTCGAATTTGTAGGTATCTTATTACCAATGTATCGCCACAGCACAGGAGGACAAATATGATCACAGTAAACGGAGTAGAAAAAACACTTGAGAAACCATTATCAGTCACAGAATATCTGGAGACAAACAAGTACGTACCGGTTCAGGTAGCAATTGAATTAAACGACAAAATACTTGCAAGAGAATTATATGGAACAACCATTTTGAAGGAGGGCGATGTTATGGAAATCGTAAGTTTTATGGGCGGCGGAAGCGGCAAAAATGAGGATAAACTGGTTCTTGGAGGACACGAATTTACCTCACGTTTTATCCTTGGCTCCGGTAAATTTTCACTGGATCTGGTAAAAGCCTGCATCGAAAAAGCAGAGGCACAGATCATCACACTTGCACTGCGCCGTGCAAACGAAGGCGGACTTGCGAATATCCTGGACTATATTCCAGATAATGTAACACTTCTTCCAAACACTTCCGGTGCGAGAAATGCCGAAGAAGCAGTCCGTATCGCAAGACTTTCCCGTGAACTTGGCTGTGGAGATTTCGTAAAGATTGAAGTCATCCATGATTCCAAATATCTTCTTCCGGACAACTATGAAACCATTAAAGCGACAGAAATCCTTGCAAAAGAAGGCTTCGTAGTTATGCCATATATGTACCCGGATCTGAACGCAGCAAGAGATCTGGTAAACGCCGGAGCTGCCTGCGTTATGCCTCTTGGCTCTCCGATCGGTTCCAACAAAGGCATCTGTACCAAAGAATTTATCCAGATCCTGATCGATGAGATTGACCTTCCGATCATCGTAGATGCAGGAATCGGCAGACCTTCTCAGGCATGTGAAGCAATGGAAATGGGAGCTTCCGCGGTCATGGCAAATACCGCGATCGCAACTGCCGGAGATGTAGAGGCAATGGCAGAAGCGTTCAAAAAAGCAATCGAAGCAGGCCGCAGCGCATACCTTTCCGGACTGGGACGTACTCTGGAAAAAGGTGCCAGCGCGTCATCACCACTGACAGGATTTCTGCATGACTAAGGAACGGAGGACAGAATAAAATGGCAGAGAATACAGCAGCAAATCATGGAGGACATTTCAATGAAAGCATCGTCAATGAAGTGATCCTTGAGGATATGAAAAAGAACCGTATCGATCATATGAAGTATCTTCCGGGCATGGAAACAATGGAAGAATCAGATGTTATGGAAAAGGTCATTACCGCAATGAATGCCTACGATTATGACCAGTATACAGAGAAAGATGTCCGCAGGGCACTGGAACATGACAACCGCACGATCGAAGATTTTCAGGCACTTCTTTCCCCGGCAGCACTTCCTCTTCTGGAGGAGATCGCACAGGCGGCGAGAGTAGAGACAAGGAAACATTTTGGCAATAGTGTATATATGTTTACACCAATTTACATCGCGAATTACTGTGAAAACTATTGCATCTACTGTGGTTTCAACTGCCACAACAAGATTCGCAGGGCCCAGTTAAATGCAGAAGAGATCGAAAAAGAAATGGAAGCGATCTCCAAAACAGGATTGCAGGAAATCCTGATCCTGACAGGTGAGAGCAGAGCGAAATCTGATGTGAAATACATTGGAGAAGCATGTAAGATCGCACGAAAATATTTTAAGGTCATCGGTCTGGAAGTTTATCCGATGAACTCTGACGAGTATCATTATCTGCATGAATGCGGTGCGGATTATGTAACAGTTTTCCAGGAAACGTACAACTCAGACAAGTATGAAACACTTCATCTTGCAGGTCACAAACGAATCTTCCCGTACCGCTTGAACGCACAGGAACGTGCGCTGAAAGGCGGCATGAGAGGTGTAGGATTTGCAGCACTTCTCGGTCTGGACGATTTCCGTAAGGATGCATTTGCGACAGGCTATCATGCATGGCTGCTCCAGAGAAAATACCCTCATGCAGAGATTGCTTTTTCCTGCCCGAGACTTCGTCCGATCATCAATAATGACAGGATCAACCCGATGGATGTACATGAACCACAGCTTCTCCAGGTTGTCTGTGCATACCGTCTGTTTATGCCATTCGCGAGCATTACTGTGTCCACAAGAGAGTGCGAGAGAGTAAGAGACAATCTGGTAAATATCGCTGCAACCAAGATCTCAGCAGGCGTCAGCACAGGAATCGGAAGCCACGTAGACGATATTGAAGACAAAGGAGATGACCAGTTTGAGATCTCAGACGGAAGGTCTGTAGATGAAGTATATCAGGCACTTTTGGATCACCAGCTCCAGCCGGTCATGAATGATTATGTCTATTTATAAAGAAGAATATAAAAATGTCATTGCAGTGACAAACCGCAAACTGAGCAGCAGACCGTTCCTGGAACAGATGGAACGTGTCTGTAAACTCCATCCCAGGGCTGTGATCCTCAGAGAAAAGGATCTTTCTGAGGAAGAATATGCAGAATTGGCAGTACAGATTCTGACATTATGTAAACAATATCAGGTTCCATGTATGCTTCATACATATCTGGAAACAGCGAGAAAATTGCAGCATCCATATATTCATCTGCCTCTGTTTCTTCTCAGAGAAAACAGCGAAAATCCAGGTGATTTTCTGGCAGTGGGATGTTCTGTACACTCTGTAGAGGAAGCAAAAGAAGCACAGAAACTCGGAGCAACCTATCTGACAGCAGGGCATATCTACACTACCGACTGCAAGAAAGGCCTGCCGCCACGGGGATTAGACTTCCTGCGAGAAATCTGCAATGCCGTAACGATCCCGGTATATGCGATCGGCGGCATCCACGCAGGAACCAGACAGATACAGGAAGTAATGGACTGCGGTGCTTCCGGGGCATGTATCATGTCGGAGATGATGAGAATTTAACATAATATATAACAAGAATTCTCCTACCTCTGC
>NZ_FR886664.1:13953-27423 GCF_000436615.1 Blautia sp. CAG:237 | reverse complement strand
ATTGAGCAAGAAGCCCCCACTTCAAAATCTGAGATTTAAGTGGTGGGAGCATGTCACAACAGTGGTTGAAGAATTATTAGGAGAAAATATTTAAATATAGGAGGAACATCAACATGAATTTTCAATTTGCACACTACAACTACAACGTTATGAATCTGGACAAGTCCATTAAATTTTATGAGGAGGCACTTGGCCTTAAGGAAGTGAGACGTAAAGAAGCCGAGGACGGAAGTTTTATTCTGGTATATCTTGGCGATGGCAAGACCGGATTTGAATTGGAGCTTACCTGGCTGAGAGATTGGGAGAAGGATCATTATGATCTGGGAGACAATGAGATCCATCTTGCATTTACGACAGACGATATGGAAGCCTCCCATAAGAAACACGAAGAGATGGGCTGCATCTGCTTCGAAAACCCGGCAATGGGAATTTACTTTATCAATGATCCAGACGGATACTGGCTGGAGATCGTGCCGGAGAAAATGTAAATAAGTATGGAAAATAGAAAATTATAGTACAGAAGTCGGAGCAATCCGGCTTCTTTTTGTAAAAAAATATAACAGAAATTTTGAATATGAAATTATATAGAATGCACAAAGATTAAAAATATAATCAAAATCCATTGACAAAAATAAACGAGGAATATATGATAGAGCCATCAGTTGAGAACGTTCTCAATTATCAGACAAGAACGCCTTAACTTTTATTTTTAGAAACATTTGAGAACGTTCTCAAATAGCTCGAGGTGAACAATATGGCGGAAGATCGAACTATTACAATTGATGATGTTGCCAGATTAGCAGGTGTTTCCAGAGCAACTGTAGGACGTGTTGTAGGGAATTATGGAAGTGTATCTGAGAAATCGAAAGAGAGAGTTTGGGAAGCTGTTAAACAATTAGATTATCAACCTAATCTTATTGCCAGAGGACTTAGATCACAGTCGACAAAGACTATTGCAGTTGTCATTGGAAGTATCAGAAATACATATTCTACAGCACTTGTATATGCAGTGGAGAAGGAAGCACAGAAGAAGGGATATAATGTTTTAATCTGTACAACGCATGAAGATATAGAAAAAGAAATAAAGCATCTTAAAGATTTGAATAGCAAGAAAGTTGATGGAGTAATTCTTATGTCAGCATACAGAGCTGATGGCAGTATGGATGAAAAATACAGAGAATTTTATATAGGAAAGCTGCCAATCGTTTTTGTAGACCGAAATATACCAGGAATCAATCGAGATGTGATACAGAGTGAAAACTTTGACGCTTCTTATAAAGCGACACAATATCTTTTGAATATGGGACATAAAAAAATCGGCATTATTGCTACATCGAATTTCTCTACAGTTCAGGAACGCATTAAGGGATATAGAGCGGCGCTTACAGACGCAAAAGTAGAATTTGATGAATCATTGATAGCTAGTGTAGATGAACTTTCAGATAAAATGAGTAGAAAAGTTTGTCATGCATTTCTGGAACAACATCCGGATGTTACAGCATTGTATATTTTGAATAACAGTCTTTGTAGTGGAGTTTTGTTGGATCTGAAAGAAAGACAGATAAAAATTCCACAGGATGTTTCACTTTTGGTGTGGGACGATGAGGAATATAACGAACTTTTAGATCTTACAACAATTGAGCAGCCAATTACTGAAATTGGTAAACAGGCTACCAGGCGTTTGTTTGAACTGATTGGTGAGCCGGAAGAGACAGCAGATTATGAGTGCAAGAAACTGAAGCCGGAGCTTATTATTCGTAAATCATGTACAGCGCCTAATCAAAGTAAGTAATTCCGTGAGGATTACATATAAAAATGAACTTATATAAGGAGGAAGAAAAATGGATTTGATCATGGGAATGAACAGTGGTTCATCATTTGATGGAATTGACGTAATTCTGGCCGAAACCGAAATGGCTGAAGACGGTTTTCCGAAAGCACCGCGTTTTATCTGCGGAGGCTCTTATGAATGGCCAAAGGAAGTTGCTGACATTGTTCAGGATGCATTTGTCAACAAAGTAGATATGGTTGGACTGAACCGTCTTAATTATCTGTGCGGAGCAGTGTTTGCAGAAAAAGCAGCACAGTTTCTGAAAGAAAACAATATTGATTCAAGAGATGTAAAAGTTCTTGGTCTGGATACTCAGACTATTTATCAGGAACAACCAAATCATGCAGCTATTGCGAAAATGACAAAAGAAGAAAAAGACAACTGGGTAGGACGCTGGTTATCTGGAAATTATCCATGTGGAACACAGATGGGAGATACATCAGTTATTGCCAATCTGGTAGATATTGATACAGTTACTCATTTCCGTCCGGCGGATCATACTTCCGGTGGTGCAGCGGCTCCTTTAATGCCATACCTGGATTACATTCTTTTCAGAGATAAACCGGGATATACAATGACATTAAACATTGGAGGCATTGCAAACCTTCATGTCGCAAATGCAGATAGACGAAGAATGTTTGGATTTGATACAGGCCCAGGAAATATTATTTCAAATTATATGTGTAAAGTATTATTTGGCCTGGAATATGACAAAGACGGTGCAATTGCAGCATCCGGTAAAGTGGATGACGGTCTGATGGAGCATTTTATGAATCATCCATTCTGGGACAGACCTGTACCGCGTTCTGGATGGTCTCAGGATTACAGTGAAGAATATATTAAAGCAACTATTCAGAAATTCAGTTCCCTGCCAAAAGAGGATCTCCTTGCTACCGCGTGTGCATTTACAGGTGAAGCAGTTGCAAGAAGCATGAAAGAAAATGTACCAGAGGAAATCATTAAGTCTACTGATAAGCTCTATGCAAGTGGTGGTGGTGTTAAGAATCCTCAGATCATGAAAGAAATCCAGAAAAGAGTTCCTGGTAATATTAAAGTGACAACCTCTGCTGAAATCGGCATTCCACCGGAATACAAAGAAGCAATAAAGTTTGCGACCATTGCTTATTCAACGATTCATTGCGTACCAGGCAATATTCCAGCAGCAGGTCATGCATCACAGTATGCGATTCTGGGAAAAATCGCAGTAGCACCGCGCCATATCAAAGGCGGTCCACAACTGTAAATACACGTTTATCATATCACGTAAATCAATAATAATCTATAAAATTATTATAAATTGGGGGAATTACCTATGAAAAAAAGACTTATCAGCATTTTATGTGCAGCAGCTATGGCAACATCTCTTTTTGCAGGAGCAACTGTTGTTTCAGCAGCAGAAAATAAAGAAGCAAAAGATATTACAATTGGAGTATCCTTTGGACAGAATGTTCACCCATTCTTCGTAGCAATGCAGAAAGGTATTGAACAGGCATGCACAGACCTTGGTGTTGAAAACTGTAATATTCTTGCAGCGGACAGTTCTCTGGAGACACAGGTATCACAGATTGAAAACCTTGTTACAAAGGGATGTGATGTCCTTCTTCTGAATCCATATGATTCAGATGGTGTAGTAAATGCAGTACAGGCAGCAACGGACAAAGGAGTAGGAGTTTTTACAATGGATGTTGACTGTGAAGGTTCTACATCATTTGTAGCTTCTGATAACTATAAAGTTGGTGAGATGCTGGCAGATGCTGTAATCGAACAGCTGGATGGAAAAGGAAAAATTGCCATCATTGATGGTATTACCGTAACATCTCTGAAAGACAGAACAGATGGATTCATGGATAAAATTAAGGATACAGATATTGAAGTTGTAGCGGAACAGCAGACTGCACATGCAAGGGATACAGCACTTGCCTCAGCAGAAAATATTCTTCAGGCAAATCCGGATATTGATGCTTTTGTTGGTGTTAATGAGAACTCTGGAATGGCAATCTTAAGTGCAGCGACTTCTGCAGGGCTGAGTGATCTTTATATTACAACTGTAGATGCAACAGCTGAAAATATGGCAGCGATCCGTGATGGAAAAGTAGCCATCGGAGTTTCTCAGGATCCGTATAAAATGGGATATACAGCTGTAGAGCAGGCAATCAAATGGTGCCAGGGAGAAGAAACAGATGAATTTATCGAAGTTCCGGTAGAGTACATGGATAAGGATAATATTCAGGATTTCATTGACCGTGAAAAAGGCTATGGTGTTGAAGTAGAATAGGATATTCTCATGTTAATAAGAAACCACCTGCATAGAGCAGGTGGTTTCTTAAAAAAAGGGGTGAAAATCAAATGATGTCTCAGACAATCGTAAAAATGGAAGGCATATCTAAAGCATTTGCAGGAATTAAAGCTTTAGATAATGTACAGATAGATCTTCGACAGGGTGAAATTCATGCGTTAATGGGTGAAAATGGGGCAGGAAAATCTACATTGATGAAGATTATGACTGGTGTATATAGCAGAGACAGTGGAAAGATGTATCTTCAGAATGCGTTATCAAATCAGTTGGAAGAGGTAGAAATCAAATCCCCTCTTGCAGCACAGAAATTAGGACTCAGCATGGTATTTCAGGAGTTTAACCTTCTTGAAAATATGAACATTGCAGAAAATATTTTCATAGGGAGAGAGCCATTAGGAGCAGGTCAGACAGTAGACAAGAAACAGCTTATTCAAAATGCAGCAGTTGAACTGAAAAAAGTAAATCTGGATATTGATCCAAGTACGGAAGTATCAAAGTTAAGCTGTGGACAGAAACAATGTGTGGAAATTGCGAAGGCATTATCATTTAATGCAAGAGTTGTAGTGTTTGATGAGCCAACAGCAAGTTTATCTGAAAGAGAATCCCAGACGTTATTCAAACTGATTAAGGAATTAAAAGAGAAAGGAGTATGTATTGTTTACATCTCTCATAGGATGGAAGAAGTTTTTGAACTTTCTGATCGAATTACAGTATTTCGAAATGGAAAATATATTGACACAGTCAATACAAAAGATGTTCAGGAAAAAGATATTATTTCCATGATGATCGGCCATGAATTAAATATTGAAAAAAAATCCGGAAGCGAATTTGTAAATAAAAATAAAGTTGTACTTGAAATAAAAAATGTACAGGTATTTCCTGGAGCAAAGCCAGTCAGTTTCAAACTCTATGAAAAAGAAATCCTTGGATTTTTTGGTCTTGTAGGAGCAGGAAGAACAGAACTTGCAAGAATTATCTTTGGTGTTGACCCGATTGGAAGTGGTGAAATTTATGTAGAAGGTGGAAAAGTCAAAATTTCCAGCCCGAAAGATGCGATCCAGGCAGGAATAGGTCTGGTTCCAGAGGATAGAAAAGGACTTGGATTGATCCTTGGAATGAGTATTAAAGATAATATGTTGATTTCTAAGATTGGACAGTTCAAAAGTTCTCTTTTGAATAAAAAAACATTGAAAAACATTACAGGAACTTTTATTTCAGATTTAGGAATCAGTCTTCGTAATGAAGAACAGGAAGTAAAAGAACTGAGTGGTGGAAATCAGCAGAAGGTAGTTATTGCAAAATGGCTCGCAATGGAACCTAATATTTTAATCATGGATGAGCCTACTCGAGGAATTGATATTGGAGCCAAAAGTGAAATTTATGCTTTGATGCGTAAAATGACAGAGCAGGGAATGAGTATTATTATGATTTCTTCAGAAATGGCTGAAGTAATGCAGGTAAGCGACCGTATTCTTGTTATGCATGAAGGAAGTATTTCAGGAGAATTGACGGCTGAAGAGGTAACAAGAAACAATATTATGCAGGCCGCATTTGGAGGTGTAAGAGAATGAAGGAAAAGAAAATAAATATCAATGGATTAAGAGAACTTCTTTTAGTAGGTGTTGTACTTTTACTTTGTGTAGTATGGACAGTTATGAATCCACAGTTCCTTTCTGTCAATAATATTACCAATATTTTAAGACAGGCGTCTTATACTGCTATTGCAGCAGTTGGAATGACAATGATCATTATCATTGGAGAAATTGATCTGTCAGCAGGATCACTTGTTTGCGCCGCCGGTCTGGTAGGAGCGGTTGTATGCAAAAATACAAATAATGTACTGCTTGCAGTACTTGCTGCGATTCTTGTTGGTGCATTAGTTGGTCTTTGTAATGGTATTCTTTGTGCGGTAGGATGTCTGCCAGGTTTTATTGCTACTCTGGCAAGTATGACAATCCTTAGAGGTCTGGCATATATTATCACAGGTGGAAATTCAATTGTATGGTCAAATGACAACTTTACTAAGATTGGAACTGGCTATATAGGACCGGTACCGATTCCGGTTATTATCATGATCATTGCAATTATATTTGGTGTCATGCTGACAACAAAATTCCGCTTTGGACGTTATATTTATGCCGTTGGTGGAAATATGGAAACGAGTCGTTGGTCAGGTATTCCGGTTGTAAAAGTAAAAATTCTTGTATATGTGATCATGGGTGTACTTACTGCAATTGCAGGACTGATTGTTACAACAAGACTTGGATCAGGACAGCCATCAGCAGGTCTGAACTTTGAGATGGACTGTATCACAGCATCTGTTGTTGGAGGTACCAGCATGTCAGGTGGACGTGGTAAAGTAATGGGTACGGTAGTTGGTGTACTTCTTCTTACTGTTCTGACAAACGGTATGACACTGGTTGGTATGAATACATACTGGCAGCAGGTATTAAAAGGAATTATCATTGTAGTATCTGTTCTGGCTGATACAAGAGGAAAAGCAAAATAATCAAAATATGTGAATAGATAAATCTCACATCAGCACACATGCCACATACGCAAGCGTATTCGGACCATAATAGTATTTCAGGTTATTCTTCTGACATACTTCCGATACCAACATACCACATGCTTCCATCGAAGAGATTCTTTTTCGCGGGAAGCGGCAGGGTGCATCCGGGTAGGTGCAGGTTTTGCAGAGCATGCAGCATCCGGTTCCGAGTGGCAGGAAAGAAAAATGAGAGGCGTGGAGTTTTTCGAGGAACGCAAGGAAATGTTCCTGGTGAAGATTCTGCGCCTTCATCATGCCATCCCAGTCAAATTCATCTTCTAATTTTGTAACAGTCTGTACAAGAATTCCCTCTTTATAACAATAAATACTTCCACGAAGCTGATCCAGAGTTCCACACCCAGGAGGACAGCTCCAGCGTTTGGCATACTGCTGGCATCCCTGGGCACACATGTCCCGGACGTCCTGTTTTAATTCGATGGTTGCAGTATCCAGCGGTGCTGCATGCGTAAATCCTGATTCTAAAGCCAGGTTTTTAAGTTCTTCGTAATTCATTTCTATTCTTCTCCAAACATTAAATGATCAATATAACAGTCCTGAAATTCCGGACAGGATGCCAGTTCCAGAAATTCTGTCTTGGCAGCAAGAAACTGGCTGTAAGCAAATTCACGGCGATTTAAGGCACAGAGCTTTGCACCTTCTCCGGCGGCGTTCCCAATCGTTTCAATGCGATCAAGAAGTACAGGAGGTATCATACCGATCCGGCATGCAGAGACCGGGTTCATGTAATTTCCAAAAGCTCCGGCAAGATATACTTTACGGATATCTCCTACAGATACCTGCATCCGCCTTGCAAGAAGTTCAATACCGGAGCGGATGGCAGATTTGGCAAATTGAACTTCGGAGATATCTTTCTGGGTCAGAGTGACTGCAGAAGTACTGATTCGATATTCCGGAGCCTGCATCAGACCAGCTTCACTTAAGAATCCAGTGTCCAGAAGAGCGGCGGTCAGATCCAGCAGTCCTGATCCGCACAATCCCCTGACCTCAGCATTTCCGATGGTATGATAACAGACTTCTCCATTTTTTACAGAAACATGATCGATGGCTCCGGGAATTCCCCGCATGCCGCAAGAGATTCTGGCTCCTTCAAAAGCAGGCCCGGCAGCAGTGGAACAGGCAATCTGACGATGGCGGTCCCCCAGGACCATTTCCCCATTTGTACCAATGTCGATCATAAGAGTCAGTTCATCAAGCTGGTCAAAATGAACAGAAGTCATACATGCAACGGTATCGGCACCGACAAAACCGGCTATATTTGGAAGGATGCGGATACGCCCCTCTGGATGAATGGGAAGCAGCGGAGCGGCAGGAATCTCCATGGCATTGGAAACCTTTGGCATATAAGGCGGCACGGTCAGCGGCGAAGGATCGATGCCAAGGAAAAGATGATGCATGGCAGTATTACCGACAACACAGGTGAGAGTGATCTCCGAAAGCGGGATACCGGCTTTTGCGGCTGCTTTTGCGGCAAGGCTGGCAAGAACATGTGTAATGCAGTACTGAAGCTCTGAAGAGTGATTTTTCAGAACATATTCGATCCGGGATATTACATCCGCACCGTAAGCAGTCTGAGGGTTCAATATACTTTCTTTGGCAAGTTCCTCACCGGAGATACCGTCCAGAAGATAACAGACAACAGTCGTGCTTCCGATATCGTATGCAAGGATATATCTGTCACGGCCGTCCGGCTGTACAGAAACAGAAGTGCCATGTTTCAGGATCTGCATGTCAGATTTCTCAGGAATGCGGACTGTGATATTGTCCCGTATCACAGTCTGGCATGCCAGAGTTTCCCTGTCATTTATATAAACGATACATTTACCACATTTTCCATTTCCGCCGCAGGGAGCATCCGGGGCGAGTGAATTCTGCTGGAGAACGTGGAGCAGGTTTTCGCCTTCATCTGCATTTAAAATCCGATCATATGGTAAAACAGTAATTTGATAAGTATTCATTTTTCTGTGCCTTTCTATCCGCGTTGCCGAAAATCTTTTTTTCAATATAGCATTGTAAACACGGAAATACAATATTTTACTGCGAACGGTAATGGAATCACAGTAAGATAGTATACATCAATCAAAAGATAGTAGAAGTTATAACCCTTTGGATATTATAAAATAAAAGTGCGGGACAGATCATATAAGCGGACATGATCTGTCAAATGAGAAGGTGTTTGACAATGGCACATCAGGAGGGAACAAAATAATGATCATAATAGGAGAGAAACTGAACGGATCTATTCCGTCAGTTGCCAAGGCAATCTCTGAGAAGGATGCGGATCTGATCAGAGAAAGAGCCAGAATGCAGGCAGAAGCGGGTGCTACATTTCTGGACGTATGTGCGTCTGTAGAAGAGGACGTAGAAGTAGAAACACTGAAATGGATGATCGATCTTGTACAGGAAGTAACAGATACACCGATCTGTGTGGACAGCCCGAGTGCAAAATCCTGCGTAGCAGCGATCCCATTCTGCAAGAGACCAGGTCTTATCAACTCTGTATCTCTTGAAGGTGATAAAATCGATACCATTTTCCCGGTAATTGCGGACACAGACTGGGAATGCGTAGCACTTCTGTGCGATAATGATGGTATTCCGGATTCCGTAGAGCGACGTATGAAAATTTTCTTCGGAATTATGGAAAAAGCAAAACAGTACGGCATTGCACCAAGCCGTTTACATATTGACCCACTGGTTGTAACTTTAGGAACAGATCAGACTGCATTAACTGTATTTGCAGACTGCTGCAGAAGAATTAAATCTGAATATCCGGACATCCACATCACAAGTGGACTTTCCAATATTTCTTTCGGACTTCCGGTGAGAAAAAATATCAACCAGGCATTTATGGTACTGGCTATGAATGCTGGTATGGACAGTGCGATCGTTGACCCGACCAACAAGAACATGATCGGTATGATCTATGCAACAAATGCATTGTTAGAGCGTGATGAATACTGCTTGCAGTATATTGATAAATTTGGAAACAAAGCCGCTGAAGAAGTACAGCCTGCACCGGCTTCTCCACTTGATGAGAAGATGCAGAAAGTATTCAAATTAACTCAGGATGGTAAGAACAAAGAAATCGGACAGGCCGTTCAGGAAGCACTTGATGCAGGCTGTGACCCGACTGCTATCTTAAATGACGCAATGATCGGAGCTATGGCTGTCGTAGGTGATAACTTCAAGAAAGAGATCATCTTCGTTCCACAGATGCTTGCAGCAGCACGTGCTATGAAAGCCGGCGTGGATGTTCTGAAACCATATCTTGCAACAGGTGAAGCAGGAAGCGCAGGAACCATTATCCTTGGTACTGTAGCAGGTGACCTTCATGATATCGGTAAAAATCTTGTCGGTATGATGTTTGAGAGTGCCGGATTCGAAGTTATCGACCTTGGTGTTGATGTACCGATCCAGACATTCATTGATGAAGTAAATTCACACAAAGAAGCAAGTATTGTAGCTCTTTCTGCTCTTCTTACAACAACAATGCCATCACTTCGTGACACTGTTGCAGCACTTCTGAAACAGCCGTTCCGTAACCGTGTCAAGATCATGGTTGGAGGTGCTCCGATCAGCCAGGAATTCGCTGATGAGATCGGTGCAGATGCTTATACAGAAGATGCAGCTTCCGCAGCAGAGCAGGCTAAGAAATATGCAGAATCCGGATTCTGTGCAAAAGCAGAAGCCGGTGAATTTGATGATCTTCCGGTAGAAGGTGCAGAACCGGTACAGGAAGAAGTTAAAGAAGAAGCTCCGAAGGCAGAAGAAAAAGTTTCTGAGACACCTAAATTCGAAAAAGGTGCCGTAGATTTAAGCAAGATCCAGCTTCCGAAACCGGGAGAAGGCTACAAGCTTAACTGGGAAGCAACCAAAGAAAAATTTGCTAATTACTGGCAGCACAAAAACACCGGAAGACCGCTGATGTGTGTTATCGCCAGAAGACCGGAAGTGGAGCAGTACTCAGACGGAACACCTGTTGAGGGTGGTTATCTGGATCAGATCTGCCAGGGTAAATATTACAACATGCCGGAAGAACTGAAATGGAAAGACATGGAAGACAAATACCAGAATGCACAGAGGATCGTAGACCGTTATCGTTACTTCTGCGATACACATGCATTCCTTGGAGAGAGTTTCCCGAACCTGAACATCGACTTTGGTCCAGGATCCGTAGCATCTTACCTCGGATCTGAGATCGGATTCAAAGAAGATACTGTATGGTTCAACAAATGTCTGGACAGCTGGGAAGGTGTACCGAAACTTACTTTTGACCCGGAAAACAAATGGTTCAAAAAACACATCCAGCTTGCAAAAGACTGTAAGGAACTGGCAGGAGACGATTTTGTTGTAGATATGCCTGACCTTATGGAAAACATCGACGTACTTGCTTCCCTCCGCGGTGCACAGGATATCCTGTTTGACCTGCTGGATGAGCCGGATATGATCGGTGAGAGAATCCAGGAAGTAACCGATGTTTACTATGAATACTATGACCGTTTCTATGATATCATCAAAGACGAAAACGGCGGAAACGCTTACACTGTATTCCAGATCTGGGGACCTGGAAGAACTGTAAAATTACAGTGCGATTTCTCTGCAATGATGTCACCGGAAGACTTCAGAAAATACATTCAGCCATCCTTACGTGAGCAGAGTGAGAAAGTAGACCATGTCCTGTATCATCTTGATGGACCGGCTGCGATCAAACACATGGATGCACTGATGGAAATCGATGGAATTGACGCTCTGCAGTGGACAAGTGGAGATGCAGGCCCGGACGGAACACTTCCGGACTGGGATGTGATCTACGACAAAGCAATTGCAGCAGGAAAATCCATCTGGGTAAAAGTTTACTCAGGAGAATTCGAAGACTGGATCAAGAACGTAGACCGTATCGTTAAGAAATATGGTTCTCACAGCTTATTCCTTCTGTTCCCGGAAATGTCTCTGGAACAGGCTGCATACCTTCTTGACTATGCAGACAAAAACTGGAGCGATGTAAAAGGAACTTATGTAGAATCTCTCGGAAGATAAACCCTTATATTAATATAGTTGAATCCCAAATTTAAATAAACGGGAGCCGCCAGGTAATGTCACGACCTGACGGCTCTTTTTTTGCTGCATGCAACCTGTTAAAACATACGAAAACGATATGCTTATAAAGGCGTAATTTATATAATTTACACAAAAAATCATAAGAAAGTATAGATTGTGCGGAAGAAAAAAGAGGAATATTCTCATTTAGAAAGTATAATTAGAGACATATTAAGGGATGCAACTATATAAGGTGAACAAATGAAAGAGAGGTTTTTTTAATCATGAAACAGAAAGCAATGGATGTAAAACTCGTAGTAAGACCACTGATCGGATGTCTGACACATACACACTTCTGGGAAGGCCCATGTCGTGCAGGTCACAAAGAAGACATGACTGTTGAGGCAGAAACAAAGGCAGCAGATGAGACATTTAAAGAATCTGTAGAAGCTCTGAAAGGTGTGATTGATGAAGTTCAGTTCACAGAGCCGATGGATGTTCGTTATGATGAATCTTTCGTAGTAAAGAAAGATCTGTTTGAAAAAATCGGCGAAAATCTTGATGAGATTGATTGCTTCCTGTGCATGGGATGGAGAATTCCAAAACTGGAACGCTACAACAAACCGGTAATCATCTGGCAGAACGGAAACGAAGGAATCGACTTTGCAGCTTACTGCCGTTCTATCGGAGTAGAAGCTTATGTAGCAATGGATCTTCAGGATGTAAACGAGATCGCACATATCCTCTGGGTAAGAAAAGCCGTTCGCAACACAAGAGCACTTGTACTTACAGCAGGATCTTTGCCAACATTCGGTATCCAGAGCCTGATCCGTGATCCGGAAGTTCTCCGTCAGCGTTATGGATTTGAAGTAGTAAAACTTCCATTCACATCTATCTTCAAATATATGGATGAGATCACAGACGAAGAAGCAAAACCGATCGCCGACAAGATCATTGCAGGTTCTACAGATACACAGGTAAATACAGACTGGTTCCTCAACGACGTGAAATATTATCTGGCAGCTAAGAAAATGATGGATATCTATGACTGCAACGCATTCTCAACTGCATGTCATGAGCTCTGCACAACAGAGATCCCGCAGAACCGTAAATTTACACCATGTATGTGTCATTCCATCATGAAAGATGAAGGAATCCCGAGCGGATGTGAGGAAGACCTGAACGCACTTATGGCTATGCTGATCATGCAGTACGCTGCAAACCGTCCGGCATTCATGGGTAACCCGAACCATGAGACAGACGAACTGCTTCGTATCCACCATGCAGTACCGGCACTTTGCATGAATGGTTATGGAACAAAACCACTGGAATACAAACTGTGGGCATTCACTGGTCAGGGATTTGGTGGAAAACTGCAGGTTGACTTCACAGAGAACGATGATGACTATGTAACACTTGGCCGTTTCAACCCGGCAGGCGATACCATCTGCATCAAGAAAGGTAAAGTTATCCGTTCCGAATATGCAGATACATACTGCAGCCCGTACTACTACATCCAGATGGATGACGCAAGAGAATATATGCACAACCTGGCAGGCTTTGGTCATCATCAGGTACTTATCTTTGGTGATTACACAAAACTTATCAAAAAGATTGCAAAGGTTATGAACTTTAACGTACTGGAAGGATGATTCCGAATGGTTTATCTGAATAACGCGGCTACATCATGGCCGAAACCTTCCTGCGTGAATGAAGCTGTACAGGCGTGTCTTATGG
>NZ_FR886664.1:0-13932 GCF_000436615.1 Blautia sp. CAG:237 | reverse complement strand
CAGGCGTGTCTTATGGACACGCCTGCTTCACAATTCAGGGGAGGAAGCGCGATTTTAAAAAAAGATGTGGAAGTACTCTGTCGTGAAGCTATGGGGGAACTGCTGGGGATAGCAGAGAGTGAGAGGATTTTTTTTACATCAGGGGCAACAGAAAGTTTGAATACTGTCCTGTGTGGACTCGATTATGGAAAAGCAGGAAACAGCATTCTCGTGACACAGACAGAGCATAACAGTGTCCTGCGTCCGCTTATGAATCAGTCGGCATTAAAAGAGCATCCGGTAAAAATCATCTCCTGCACCGCGATTGGCGCAGTGACAGAGGAACTGCTGGAACAGGCGCTGGAAGAAGAGCGGCAGGACGGACGGCAGGCAGCAGCACTTGTGGTCAATCATTGCTCGAATGTAACGGGATATGTGCAGGACATGGACATGATCAGCAGGTTCGCAAAGAAAAACAACCTTTGTCTGATAGTGGATGTTTCCCAGAGTGCAGGCTGTATTCCGGTATATGCAGATCAGTGGAAAGCAGATGCGGTTATTTTTACAGGTCACAAAAGTCTTATGGGTATGCAGGGCAGTGGTGGATTTTATATCAGAGAAGGTATTTTACTAAAGCCGTTGAAATATGGGGGAACAGGACGTAACAGTAAGCAGCTGACCTATGAAGATGAAGATTATGAATATGAAGTTGGCACACAGAACCTTCCGGGAATCACGGCATTGCTGGCTGGAGTGAATTTTGTACGTGAAACAGGAGTTGACATGATCCATAAAAAAGAAATGGCACTTATGGAGAAATTGTATGAAGCTCTGGAGAAGATCCCGGGAATCCAGGTATACGGAAATTCTAAGGAATGCAGGGGACCTGTCATGAGTCTGAACTTCAAAGGCCTGACAGCTTCCGATGCGGCATATATCCTGGAAAGTGGGTATGGAATCACGGTACGTGCGGGACTTCACTGTTCTCCACTGATCCATGAAGCTATGGGAACACAAAAGAATGGAACGATCCGCATAAGCATATCTTACTTTACAAAAGAGAAGGACATACAGGAATTTCTTACAGCGGCAGAGCAGATCGCAGGCTCTGTGGCAGGACGATGAACAGGGGAAAAGTTTATGAAGATTACAGGAAAGCGGCCTTCAAGAGAGAAATGTGCAGAATCCGGCTGGTTTGCAACAGACTATCTTATGGATGCGCCGATAGACAGAGAATTTATTTTAAAGCTGAAATCACTTGGAGGTTTTGTATATCTTGATATGCTGAAACAGCCTTTTTTTAAGATCGAGAATAACTACTATATGATAAAGGGGATAGAAGGAAACGACTATTTCAGGATCGCCGTTCATGGAAAACATGAAGATGAACTGGCAAAACTGGAAGCATTCATCCTGAATTGCGTGAAAGAATAAAATCTGCTATACTGAGAACATTAAAGAATCGAATTTTGTGTTATCAGATTTGACAGAATTAACGTTACTTACAGGAGGCAGACGATGAGGCTTGAACGAGATAATATTCCACTTGATAAAGATTTTCCTTTTCAGATTTCAGAGGTAGTGCTGACCCCGAAGAACAGCAGGCCGGGGACCTGGCACTGGCACAGTTACTTTGAGATCACCTGTGTGCTTGAGGGGAAGGGGAATTATTTTGTCAATGGACAGGAGTATACGATGGAGAAGGATGATGTGATCATCTTTAACAACGTAGAACCTCATGGGTGGAATCTTATCGGGGATGATATGAAGCTTCTGGTCATGATCTTTTCGCCGGAATTTATTGCAGAGAAGATCAGCGTATTTGACACGGAGTATCTGAAGCCCTTTGTAGAGCGGGGAAGTAATTTCAAGAACCGTGTCGGCAGGGAAGATGAAATAAATGCAGATATCCGTGCGGGCATCTGGGAAATTTATAAAGAGTGGAATGATCAGAAAGAAGGTTATCCTCTTATGATCAAGGCCAATGTATTGCGGATCCTCACCATGCTCATACGTACTTATCAGGATGAAACCAAATCCGGAGAGATGCTCAAGGAGAAAAAGAACGCCATGAAGCGTCTGGAGCAGGCGTTTGATTACATCGATGCTCATTACTGCGAGAAGATCACACTGGAAGAGGTTGCGTCATCTGTGTATATGAGTGCCAATTATTTTTCATCTTATTTTCGTAAGGTGACGAATATCAGTTTCAGTGATTATGTAACACGAATGCGTATCAATCATGCCCGTGAACTTCTTCGTGAAGGGAAGAAAAATGTTACGGAAATCGCCATGGAATGTGGGTTTAATAATATTTCAAATTTCTATCGACTGTATAAGAAACATGTGGGCAAAACACCCAAGGATGAAAAGAGTAAAAATAGTTAAAAATCAGAATCGGATAAGCCATAGACCGATCATAAACAGCCGTGTTAGGATAAAAACAGCAATGTTATATCCTGATACGGCGTTTTTTATGGGAAACAAAAACTTACAAAAGGAGATTTGGGGAAATGATAAAAACAGACAGATATGTAGAATGTTCAGCAGCAGGCATGAAATATCGCCTGATACCGGTAACAGATGAGATCATCCGCTGCATGATCGCAAAAGATGAAGTAAAAACAGAGCAGGAATCTCTGATCATCGAGAAAAAAGAGTATCCGCAGGTTCCATTTGAAGCAGCAGAAGCAGACGAAGTAGTTACAGTAAAAACATCAGCAGTGCAGGCAGAACTGAATCTCAAAACAGGAGGGATCACCTGGAAACATGCAGATGGAAGTGTGTGGCTGGAGCAGAACAAAGCGGATCTCACCAGGATTGATGTCGTACACTATAATACAGGCGGCGAAAAACCGATCATCAACCGTGTAAAGACTGTAGACGGTGAAAGAAACTTTATCCAGAACCTCAAGGCAGAAAAAATCAGAGACGGATACCGCGCAAGAGTTTTCTTTGACTGGAAAGAAGACGAGGAGATCCATGGACTTGGACAGGCAGAAGAAGGTATTTACAACTACCGTGAACATACACAGTATCTGTATCAGCACAATATGCGTATCCCGATGCCGATGTTTGTATCTACCGAAGGATATGGAGTCCTGTTTGACTGCTGTTCACTGATGACTTTTAATGATGAAGGCAGAGAATCCTATCTGTTCCTGGATACGGTAGACCAGATCGATTATTATTTCCTCGGTGGAAATACAATGGATGAGATCATTCATGACTACCGTTATCTGACAGGTAAAGCACAGATGCTGCCGAAGTGGGCGTATGGCTACATCCAGTCCAAAGAGCAGTATTACACAGCAAAAGAACTGGCTGAGATCGTGCGTCATTACAGAGAGATCGGTGTTCCGATCGATTGTGTCGTTCAGGACTGGAATACCTGGGAACCAGGCAACTGGGGAGAAAAGATCCTCGACAAAGAACGCTACGGTGACAACAAAGAATGCATGGAAGAAATCAACAAAATGCATGCACACAGCATGGTCTCTGTATGGCCGAACATGAATGCGGGCGGCAAAAACCATCAGGAATTTTTTGACGCAGGCTATCTGCTTTATGACTATGCAACCTACAATGCTTTTGATGAAAAAGCCCGTGAAATGTACTGGAAACAGGCAAAAGAAGGACTTTTTGATGAAGGATTTGAATCCTGGTGGTGCGATTCCACAGAGCCTTTCTCCGGTCCTGACTGGAATGGCGGCGTGAAGAGAGAGCCATGGGAGAGATATGAACTTGTCGGCGGCGAGCACAAGAAATATCTGGATCCGGCTGTTGCCAATGCGTTTGCACTGATGCATGCAAAGGGTATTTATGAAAACCAGAGAAAAGACACTGAAGACAAACGTGTCCTCAACCTGACCCGTTCCGGTTATGCATCCGGGCAGAAATACGCAGCCATGCTGTGGTCCGGCGATACCTGCGCTTCCTGGGACAACTTCAAGATCCAGATCGTAGAAGGCCTGAATATGGGACTGAGTGGTTATCCGTACTGGACACTGGATATCGGTGCGTTCTTTACAGTTGCTGATAAATGGCAGAATCGTGGCTGTGGCTGCAACACAGATCCGGAGCCGAAGTGGTTCTGGCAGGGCAAATACAATGAAGGTGTGAAGGACAAAGGATACTGCGAGCTTTATACCAGATGGCTTGAGATGGGAACTTTCCTTCCGATGTTCCGCTCTCACGGAACAGATACTCCGAGAGAGATCTGGAATTTCGGTGACAAAGGAACGATGTTCTATGATGCAATTGAGAAATCTATTAAGCTGAGATACCATCTGATGCCGTATATCTATTCTCTTGCAGGAGCTGTTCACTTCAACGACTATACGATCATGAGAAGCCTTTTGTTTGATTTCCCGCAGGATAAAACTGCAAGAAAGATTGAGAATGAGTTTATGTTCGGACCGTCACTTCTGATCTGTGCAGTTACAGAGCCAATGTACTACGGCCCGGAAAGTACAGAACTTGACCGTGAAAAAACATGGGAATGTTATCTCCCCCAGGGAGCTGACTGGTATGATTACTGGACCGGCAAGAAATATGAAGGCGGTCAGTATGTAACAGTAGATGCGCCGATCGACCAGATGCCGATCTTTGTAAAAGCAGGAAGCATTCTTCCGGTTGCAGACGGACTTACTTATGCATCTCAGAAACCGGAAGGACCGGTGAAACTGATGGTTTACCCGGGAGCAGATGCAGAATTTACTCTTTATGAAGATGAGGGAAATAACTATAATTTTGAGAAGGGTGCATACGCAACCACAAAACTGATCTGGAATGACCAGAAAGGTGAACTGACTGTAGAAGAAAGACAGGGAAGCTTTGATGGTATGGAAGATATTTCTTATGAGGAAGTCATCATTTGATGGCTTCCTCTTTTTCATCGCGATATTCCAGCGGGCTCTTGCCGGTATGTTTCTTGAAGATACGGCTGAAATATCCCTGGTCATGGTAACCGCACATCTCTCCGATCTGACGGACAGAAAGCGAAGGCTCATTGAGAAGCAGCTTCTGTGCATGATGCATCCTCAGATTGGTCAGATATTTGGTCGGGGTACAGTCATATGCCTGGCAGAAAATCTTTGTCAGATAACCGGGACTGTAATTCATATTGTCTGCGATCAGGTTCAGATTGATATCGTCACTGTAGTTTTTTATAATAAAATCCCGCAGAACAGAAGCAATTTGAGAGGGAGTCATGGAAGCGGTTCCTGCATTAAAGACAGCTTCGTAATCCTTCTTGGCGATCTGAAATTCACGTTTGATCTTTTGCAGGGCATCATGGAGCTCATCGGGATCCACTGGTTTCAGCAGGTAGTCAGAGACTTTGAGAGTAATAGCTTTCTTGGCATATTCAAAGTCTGAAAACCCGCTTGTGATAATAAATTTAGTGAAAGGGAACTGACTTCTTACTTTGGTAAGCAAGGCCATCCCATCCATAACAGGCATACGGATATCCGTTATGACAAGATCAGGAGTAAGCTTTTCTACCAGTGCAAATGCCTGCTCGCCTGTCTGGGCAGTACCTGTAACCTGAAAATCCGGGTCCGCTTTCTGGATTTTCTGGACAAGGTTATTTAAAAGAAGTTCTTCGTCCTCCGCAACGACTACTGTGTATTTCATGATAGTTCCTTTCTCTTATTAATGCTGAGTTGTTTCTTGATCCTCTGATATATAACGTCCTATGGATACAATTCCGTGTCCGTCCTCGGTGTTTCCATATTCAAAAATGATTTTGCCGTTGCAGAAAATCTTCCATCTGAGATAAACATTTACAGTTCCCAGACCGTTGATCTTGAGTTCAGGAAGACCTGGATTCTGGTCTGCTTTGGCAAGATTCTGTGCGATCTTCTGACATGCTTCCTCAGAAAATCCGGGACCGTTATCTGTGACGGTGATCTTCCAGTAGTTTTCCGCGATAATACTGCTGACGGAGATCATCCATGGTGGTGCACAGTTGGAACCATATTTGATAGCATTTTCTACGAGTGGCTGGATCAGCAGCTTGGGAACCTCCTCAGAAAGAAGGCTTTCATCTACATCAATATTGTAGTTCAGACTGGACTGATAACGGACTTTCATACAGTACAGATATTTCTGAACATAATCCAGCTCATCGGCAAGAGATACGGTCGTGCTGCCTGTATCTGTAATATAGCGCATGATCAGAGAAAGATTCCGGCACATTTTGGCAACTGTGTCATTATCACCGTTTTCCGCAAGAACCATGATACTTGACAGTGAGTTGTAATAAAAATGCGGGTTGATCTGTGTCTGCAGAGCCATATTTCGAGCGTGCATTTCCTGTTCTTTTGCCTGTGTGAGTTTTACCATGGAATCCTTCAGATTATCGCTCATAAACTGAAATGCCTGGTAAAGTTCCTCAAGTTCATTGACAGAGACAGGATAGGAAGTGACCTTTTCCTGACCAAGAGTGTCCAGCTCCATTCGCTGAATGATATGTTTCAGATGCTTGACCGGTTTGACAACAGAACGGGACAGCCTGTATGAAACAATAACAGAAGCCAGAAGAAAAGCAGCAACAACTGCCAGAAGGATCTGGAGCATCTGATATACCGGTGCAAGTATGGCTGATTTTGACTGAACCGTGAGGTAAGTAAATCCAGTGTAGCCGGAGTCAATTCTTGCCGCATATTCGTCCTTGTCTGTCAGAGGGCTGGTAAGCCTGGAAGAAGTCTGAGATGAATCTGTCAATGTGTAATAGTCCTGGAGTTTGGAACTTTCACTGTCTGAAATATCGTAAGGATAGATCAGATCACCATCCTGATTAAATACATATACACTGGCTGCATCATCATGATTTTTCTTCTCGTAGGAAATGATACTTTTAAAAATGGATTTGCACTGTTTGGCTGTTTCAATTACGCCTACACTGCGGCGGTACTGATTTGTGAAAGAGCGGTAGACAGAGATCATCCACTGAGAATATTTCGCCGACTTGGAATATTCATAGGTAAGATAGGGATTGGTGATTACTTTTCTGCCATCTGCTTCCCGGGCTTTCTGCAGCCATTCGGTGCGAGAATCGTCCGTTTTTTTTACCATGGTGGAAAGTCCTGCCTGAAGTACATATCCGGAAAAATCGTACAGATTCACCTGATCAGCTTTTAATTCAGTTCCGCTGAGAGAAATAAAAAGATCAGACATATCGGAGAGCATACTGTCAGAGATATTGAGATCAAATTTCTGATCGAGGATACTCTTGGACATATTACTGTAGTTGATATTGACGGATACTGTATCCAGGTCAAGGATAGCAGAGTCTACCTGTGTTTTGAAACTGGAATTCAGGGTGTTCATGGCACTGATCTGACTTTCCTTCAGTCGTCCTGATACAAAGAGATAAAAAAATGCTGCAAAAGCAAACAGGATCAGACTTGCCATTCCGAGATAGGCGATAAAAAGTTTAGACTGTAAGCTGCGTTGTTTCATATATACGCCTCCTGTAAAAAAAGTACCAATGGTTTTTCAGGACATGTCAAAAGTATTTCGTCGAAATTATAACATGTTTATGTAAAAAGTACAAATGACAAAAAGCGAAACTGGTAAAAATGGTCAAAAATATACATTATAAATTGTGCAACCTAGTAGAATGATGTGAAAATAGCATACAAAAATGTGAAAAAAGTACAAATACAGAATGGCTTTGTCCATGGATAAAAAACACAGTTACTGATAAACTTATTTCATCAAGGACGTGACAAAAACAAATTAAAAGGAGGAAGTTTTTTATGTTGAGAAAGAGATTTTGGGCAGTTGCATGTGCAACAGCAATGGTAGCATCTATGACAGCAGGTCTTAGCGTGAATGTATTTGCAGCAGATGATACCAAAGATTTTGCAGGAGAGGAATTAAGCATTCTGGTATCCGCAGGCTGGATGGATAACCGTTATGATGAGACACTGGAGCGTTTCGAGGATACATACGATGTAACCGTTGACCTTCAGACAATCCCGGCAGATCAGTATTCTGATCTTCTTCAGTCAAAACTGGCAACAGATTCCTGTGCGGATGTTTTCTGGATCCAGTCCAATCCATTTGCAATTGAATCAACCATCGTTGACCCGGAGAAATACTGTATCGATTTTACAGGAGCTGACTGGGAAAACCTTATGCCGGAAACAAGAAAAGCATCCTGCACATACAACGATAAATTATACGGACTTCAGGTTTGGAACAATTCTCCGGAGTACGTAATGCTTTACAACAAAACTCTGTTTGAAGAAAATGGCTGGGAAGTTCCAACCACATATGCAGAACTCAAAGACCTCTGCGCAAAGATCGCAGATACAGGAATCACTCCATGGTTCATGCCAGGAGCAGACGGATGGCAGCATCAGCTCGCATTCTTCCAGATCGGTGGAGTTTATGAAGAAGCAACACCAGGACTGTACGATGCTCTGAATACAAACCAGGCAACATTTGCTGATAATGAAAAAATGCTTGAAGTTCTGAACGAGTTCAAAGAACTCTCTGATGCAGGCTACTTCGGAGAGGACTGGATCGGAACAGACAGCACAAACATGTCAAATGAATTTGGCGACAGAACATGTGCAATGGCAATGGCAAACTCCAGTTACATCAAACAGATCAAAGATGACACAGGTTCCGAAGATGAATATGGAATGTTCCTGATTCCTCTTGGAGACAATACCTGGTATCCAACCAGCCCGGCTGGCCCGACAATGTTCGGATACAAAGGAACAGAGCATGAAGACCTTGTAAGAGAATTCTTCAACTTCGTAACAACAACAGAAAGCCTTCAGGAAATCCTTGACAACTCACCGGCTTACACAAACCTTGATGTAAACGATGACAATCTGGAACAGCACTGGCTGCCAGAAGAGGAAGAATTCCTTGAGACTGTAGACAAAGATAAAATGAGTGTATCTGTACTTCAGAATGGTACAAAATATACAAACGACTACTGGATGCAGTTTGGACAGGATATGATCGCATTCTGCCAGGGTGAAATGGAAGCAAACGATGTTCTTGCAAACATGGATACCAACCGTGCAGAAGCAGCAAAAACTGTCGGAGATGAAAACTGGGAATAAATTTCAGATAAAAACGTTGTGAAATAAGGGTAATTCTTCAGTGCGAGGGAGTAAAATCCTTCGCACTGTCTGCTAAAGGAGTAAATAAGAAGATTATCCTTGTGACTTGATTAATCTGGCTGCTAAGAGAACAGGAGGTAACTTCAGTGAATAAGAAAAAAATATATCCCTGGTGGTTTCTGGTACTGCCGCTGGTATTGTATGTAATCTTTTTCCTGCTTCCAAGTGCAATGGGTGTAGGATATTCCTTTACAGACTGGAATTCCAGAAGTGTCCTGAATGGTACACATTTTGTAGGACTGCAGAACTTTAAAGAAATTCTGACATCAAACAAAGGCTATTTAAGTGGAATTGGGAATACACTTAAATTTACGATCATTTCTAACATTGTAAAACTGATCCCGGCACTTATGATCGCAATCATGCTTCAGGAAGGCTTAAGAGGAAAAGGACTTTACAGAACTCTGTTATATCTGCCATCTATTCTTCCATTTGTAATTATCGGTCTGATTTTTAAATCTATCCTCAATTACAATACAGGACTTCTGAATACGATCCTGGATGCACTGCATCTCGGAATCCTGAAACAGAAATGGCTTTCTGATCTGGGTATTGTATGGAAATCCATTTACGGTGTAGATGCCTGGAGAGGTATTGGTTATGTTATGACTATTTTCCTCGCAGGTCTGAATACGATTCCGAAATCCTACTATGAAGCTGCTGAGATCGACGGTGCAAACTTCTGGCAGAGACTTCGCTATGTAACACTTCCAATGCTTACAGGTTCTATCATGATCAACCTTGTATTTGGTATTACATATGGTCTGAAAGTATTCGATATCGTTTACGTTCTTACAAACGGCGGTCCTGGACATGCAACAGAGGTTCTTACAACTTATGCATTCCAGCTTTACTCCAGAGGTCAGTATGGAATGTCTTCTGCATTGAATACGATCCTTCTTATCATTACGGCGATCATCGGTGTAGGTATTGTTAAGAAAATGAGTAAACAGGAGGTACAGCAGTAATGAAAAAGCAAAAAGTTCAAAACGTGTTGAAGCATATTGTCTGCATCCTTCTGTGCCTGACAGTTGTACTTCCATTTTACATGGTACTTATCAATTCCTTCAAGGATAAAGGAGAGGCCGCAAGAATGAGTCTTGCGCTTCCGACCAAATGGGTATTCTCAAACTACGCAGAGGTTATCAAAAAAGGTAATCTGATCCAGGGATTTGCAAACAGTTTACTGTATGCTCTGGTAGCAACTACACTTGGTGTTGTACTGTGTGCGATGGCAGCATTTGTAATGTGCCGTAACAGAACAAAGTTAAATACATTTCTGTATTACTTCGTTCTCTGCGGACTGTTCTTCCCGGTCAACTATGTAACTCTGGTAAGAGTTTTGAGTACTTTAAACCTGAACGATACACGAGTTGGTATTGTCATGGTATTTACGAGTGCGATGATACCGTTCTGTGTATTTACGATCCGAAACTTCGTAATATCCATTCCGGTTGAATTGGACGAGGCAGCGGTTATTGATGGTGCAGGACCTCTGAGCCTGTTCTTCAAGATCATCATGCCGCTTATGAAACCAACACTTGTAACCTGCTTTATCCTGCAGTTCATGACAGTATGGAGCGATTTCCTTACACCTCTGTACCTGTCCAGCAAGAGCAAACTCTTCCCGATGACCATGGCAGTATACCAGTTCTTCGGAAAGAACAAGAGCTACTGGAACTACATCTTCGCAGATATCGTACTTACCTGTATTCCGGTTATCATTGTTTACATGATCGGCCAGAAATACATCGTTGGTGGAATGACTTCCGGTGCGGTGAAAGAGTAAAAACGATTAATAAAAAATAGACGTTTATCTCGTATAAGAGACAGACGTCTATTTTTTATTACAATACTTTATTCAGGAAATCAATTGTTCGTGCTTCCTGTGGATTCAGGAGAACTTCCTGTGGGGAGCCTTCCTCTACGATGTAACCGCCATCCATGAAGATAACCCGGTCGGGCAACTTCGCGGGCGAAGCCCATTTCATGGGTTACGATCACCATTGTCATGCCATCGGCGGCGAGCTGCTTCATAACCTGAAGAACTTCACCAACCATTTCCGGGTCGAGAGCACTGGTTGGCTCATCAAAAAGCATGATATCAGGAGTCATGCAGAGGGCACGTGCGATCGCTACACGCTGCTTCTGCCCACCGGAAAGCTGCTCTGGATATGTGTCAGCTTTGTCGGCCATGCCGACTTTTTCCAGCATGTGGATGGCGCGCTGTCTGGCTTCATCCTTGGTAGCTTTTTTCAGTTCTACCGGAGCGAGCATCAGGTTCTGTGTGACATTCATATGCGGGAAAAGATTGAAATGCTGGAATACCATTCCTACATTTTCACGGACTTTATTGATATCAATATGTTTGTCTGTAAGATTGTGTCCATCTACGATCACTTCTCCGGCGGTAATCTCTTCGAGCTTGTTCATGCAGCGCAGGAAAGTAGATTTACCGCTTCCGGAAGGTCCGATGATAACGACTACTTCACCTTCATGAATGTCTGTGGAGATATCCTTCAGGACTTCCAGAGAGCCGAAGTTTTTTTTCAAATGTGATACGTGGATTTTGACGTTGTCTTTATTTACGGCCACGGTTTAATCTCCTTTCTAAGACTTTTGCGATTTTGGACAGGATTGTGATGACGATCAGGTACATGATCGCAACAATACCCCATGTCTGGAAGGACATGAAAGAATTGGCAACAACGTTCTTTGCAGTGTTGACCAGTTCCGGCCTGAAGTGCTGTCAGGGTAAAACTGAATCCCATCATATTGTTCAGACAGTAAGGAACACCGAAATAAATAAAATACGCGAGGACGATCATAGGAACGCCTCGGATAACATCAACAAAAATAGAAGATATGATTCTGCAGGCTTTATTCTTAAGTACACTTAATAAACCAAAAAACATACCCAGAATACAGGCAAAAAACAGACCGCATAAAGCAAGAAGCAGGGTCTGTCCCATTGCAAGGAGCAGCAGATTTCCATATCTTGTTATGATCTGGATCATGGAAAACTCCTTTCAAAAACAAAGCTGCCACAAAATGCAGCAGCCCTGTAATTCGTGTAATATATATTCTGATTATTCAGCAGCTTCCTCTTCAGCAGGAGCCTCTGTTGTATCTGCCTCAGCGTCATCAGCAGCTTCTTCTGTCGGAACTGCGTCTTCTCCGAGGTATTTGGCAATGATCTCGTTGTATTCACCGCTTTCTTTTCTTTCATCTGTAATAGATGCGCCGGCGATCATACCGTCAGCCTGTCCAGTCTGGCATGCAGCGATAGAAGCGTCCCATCCAAGACTCTTGAGTTCATATTCAAAGCCCTGATCTTTTGCGATCGCATCAAGTACGTCTACGTCGATACCTACGAAATTACCGCTGTCATCTGTGTATTCAAAAGGTTTGAATACAGTATCAGTTGCGATAGTCCATTTCTTATCTGTCTCTGCATCAGAAGCTGCAAATACAGGAACAGTAAGGCTTCCTGCGAGTAATCCCATTGTTAATAAATAACACATCTTTTTCATAGAGAAACACTCCTTTTCTTTTAAATAATGAAAAAAGGCGCAGTTTACAAAAAAACTGACGCCTTCGTCGCTTTTTTCAGTTCTATCATTCCCAAAACACACTGTCAATGGAATGTTTTAAAATTTTACCATATTAAAGGAATTGCCCTATAAATAAAACATAGTTTGAGGGAAGAGAGTATATTTATAGAAAATTTATGTACAGATATTGGTGCTTATGCTACCATTTAAATGTACATGTCAAAAAAGGTAAAAGAGGGACAGAAAATGGCAAAAATAAAAGTAGCAGCAATACAGATGCCAACAGTGACTGACAAAATGCAGAATGTCAGGACAGCGGGAATATATCTTGAAAAGATAAAAGATGAGAAACCGGATTTTGTTATCCTTCCGGAGATGTTCTGCTGTCCATATCAGACGCAGAATTTCCCGGTCTATGCAGAAGAAGAGGGTGGGCCTGTATGGCAGCAGCTCTCGGAATACGCAAAACAATATGGAATCTATCTTATCGGCGGTTCAATGCCGGAGAAGGATGCTGAGGGAAAGGTTTACAATACATCTTATATTTTTGACAGGCAGGGAAAACAGATTGGCAAGCACAGAAAGGTGCATTTGTTTGATATTGATGTCACAGGTGGACAGACATTTAAGGAATCCGATACTTTGACGGCGGGAGATCATGATACAGTTTTTGATACCGAGTTTGGCAGGATGGGAGTCATGCTATGTTTTGATATTCGGTTCCCTGAGCTTGCGCGGATGATGGTAAATGATGGCGCAAAGGCAATCTTCGTTCCAGCGGCTTTCAATATGACGACAGGTCCTGCACACTGGGAACTGTCCTTCCGAACCAGAGCACTGGACAACCAGATCTACATGATAGGCTGCGCCCCAATGCGCGATGAATCCGCAGGATATATTTCCTGGGGACATTCCATTGTCACAGATCCATGGGGCAGAGTCATAGATATGCTGGATGAAAAAGAAGGCGTACTTCTGACAGAACTGGACCTTGACTATGAAGAGCAGGTAAGAGAAGAGTTACCATTATTAAAGAGCAGGCGGAAGGATATGTACCGTCTGGAAAAACTATGCAAATAATGCTATGCTTTGTGCGAAGCTATATGTGCTTGTTATAATTTTTTTATAAATTGATGGAAAGTATGGGATGGACCATAGAGCAGGCTATGGATGCACTTCAGATACCAAAGGAAGAGCGAAATAGCTACCTTAATATGTTGAATAACTGCGCGCCGCATTCTCGTTAC
>NZ_FR886663.1:0-9677 GCF_000436615.1 Blautia sp. CAG:237 | reverse complement strand
GTAGCACCCATGTTTCGATTATAACAGTTAAAAACTGCAGGCACAATATAAAGTTAGTAGAGTAGCATCTGTTAGTCGTGGAAGAGAATTTTTTCGACCAGGGTGTCCGGTGCCAAAACGGTGCCAAGAAATCAGGCGAATAAAAATACATGGTGTAAATCAGCCGTTTTTCACTGTATTTTGGAGAGAAAACCATAAAAACCCGTAGAACTTCGGTTCTACGGGTTTTTATGTTATACTGGAATATAATGGTATTTCCTGTTGTACAAAAGCAAAGGTCTGATGTATAATGTTACCATGGAAGCCAAAGCAGGTGGAGAAAATAAAATGGACAAAGTAATATCAACAATTCAGTGGAGCAGAGATGATATAGAGTATTTATTAAAAGACAATGGATATGAAGGAAATGCTCAACAAATCGAGCAGTTCATAGAAAATTTCGATATTGAATATTTTGAGGAAAAATGTATTGAATGCGGATGGGAAATCCTGCAGAATGAGGTCGAAAGAATTTTTGAGAGGAGAGACTTTTCATGAAACGAATCTCACTGGAAACCCTTATTCACAGCAGGCAAAATCTTTCTTATCAGGAGCAATACGAATACGTCTGTAAGTTATTACAGGAAGAAAAGATAAAACCAGTAAAAGCTTCCAGAACAAATGGCAAGAAGCCGGCACTTTATCGGGAATACTGGATTCTGGAAGAGCAAAAAGATTACAGTGTTTATATAGAAGAACTGAAATATACTCTTTCAACAAAGATATCAATAGATTACTACCTGGCACATCCGGATATTTATGAAAAAGAACGTCCATGGGTGGTCCTGTTGGATGAATATCTTAAAAATGATTCGGATCGAATAAAAATCCCGGAATCTCTGAATGAGAGAAGTTTTGAAATATGGAACAGAGAAAAGTTTCTTGACAGAGAACAGGGAAAGAAAATCCTGAAACATTGTGGGATAAATGTAGAATCCCTAAATATATACCGAACGACAGAGCCATTGCCATATTATACACATACAAGAAATGTTCCTCAGAATCTTCTGATTCTGGAGAATAAGGATCCTTTTTTCAGTATGAGAAATCACTTATTAAGTGGACATACTGAAATTTTTAATATAGAAACAGGAACATTAATTTATGGTGCGGGGAAAGGAATTATTCGTTCCTTTCAGGATTTTGACTTGTGTGCAGAGCCATATATGAAGCATCCGGGAAACACGATATTATATTTCGGGGATCTGGATTATGAAGGGATTGGAATTTATGAAAACCTTGCCGAAAAGTTTAAAGATCAATGGAAAATAATCCCGTTTATACCTGCATATAAGGCAATGCTCAGGAAAGCTGAATCCGTAAAAATATTACCAAAGACAAAAGAAAGCCAGAACAGAAATATCAGTTCAGAATTTTTTGCGTATTTCGATGAACAGACTGTTTGCAAGATGAAAAAAATCCTGGAAGAAGACAGATATATTCCGCAGGAAATATTAAATACCACAGATTTCTGATATCATGGCCAGAAGGAGGATGACAGTGCAGTACGAATTTCTGAAAAATTTTCCCAAGCGAATGAAAAATGTGGGTTTGTATGCGGTACTTATCCAGAACAGCATGCAGAAAACATCGTGGAAACAGTTCGGATTCGCTAAGTTTGATGAGCAGATGAATCTTATTTTTGCCGTAATGCTTTATATTATGGAACAGTCTTTGAAAGAAGAAAATTGTACGATGGATGACATCGGTGCGTATATTGATACCATCAACAGCAGATATCTGCATAAAGAAATTTCCTATGAGGACAGCAGGAAACTTGGAGATTTTATTGTTAATGTGATCCTGTCCAACGAAGGTCGTGCCATGTACTTTGATGGATACGATTTTGACCAGAATGATTATCATATCATGCACATCAGTTATGTTGCCAATCGAATCGTATATCTTGATCAGGAGGTTCGTCGAACCTCTTATTATCTGACGGATGACGGATACAATCTCATCCTTTCTACCCTTGAAATAGAAAATAATATGAAACTTACCATCCATGAAATGATCTTTCAGATGCATCTGGAGAAACAGAGCTATGACAAGGCTGTGGATGAGATAAAAAATGTATTTAATCTGATGCGCATTCAGTTACAGAAAATTCAGGAAGCAATGGGCAAGATCCGCAGAAATGCACTGAATTATTCTGTCAGAGATTATGAAGAGATTTTGCTGGAAAATCTGGATACGATCAGTGATACAAAAGAAAAATTTCAGAAATACCGGGAACTTGTGCGAAGTCGTGTTAAGAAACTGGAAGAAGAAAACATTAACGTGCGTCGCCTCGGAGAAAAGGAAGAAGAAAATCTGGAGAACCTTCGCATTATTGAGAGTTATCTGAATCGTACCATTGATGAACATCAGAAAATCCTCAGCAGTCATTTTGATCTCAAGGCACTTTATACCAGAGAACTGGAACTTTTGTCTCAGGTATCACTGATTCGGCGGTTTTCTTTTCGTAATGAGTTTTATGACAAAGTGCTGGAAAATCCGGCAGCCCTTGAAAATCTGGATTATTTTCTCAGACCTCTGTTTAACCAGGAACCTGAAAAAGTTTACAATCTGAATAAAGCGCTGCTATATCAGAAACCTTCCGTCAGAAATGAGGAAGAAGATATAGAAGAAATTCTGGATTTTGATGAAGAGGCATATCGAAAAGAGCAGGAACAGAAGCATAAAGAAAAGATGAAACAGTACGAAAAAAGCCTGGGAATTCTTCTGGAACAGGCTGTTTCGGAGGGCGAAATTTCACTTCTGAATCTGCAGAATAAAATCCATAAAGATGAAATTACTTCCAAAGAAATTCAGAAACAGCTCATTCCCAGTGTAGAGATTTTTAAAGAAATCATGGTTGAGCTGATACGAAACAAAGAGATCGATATAGAAAAAATCAAAAGGGAACGAAGCGAATTCATTCAGGAACAGACAGAAGATTTTCAGTTAAGTGAAATGCTCTTACAGCTTTCAGAAAGCAGATTTGCAGACCAGAAAATACGCAAGATTGAAGTGTACAGGATTGAAGATGGAAACACTGTTACTTTTGATAACGTACAGACGGAAGTGGGAGAAACGAAGAGCATCCGCTGTTCAAATATCCTGATCAGGATTGTAAGAAACGAGGAATAACAGATATGGCATACGAAGCAGAAGAAATACGCACCAGTCAGGAAATATTTTATTATCTTCTGGAGCATCATGAACTCAGAGAAGAAGATGAGCTTCTTTTGTACAAGGCATATGCAGAAGAAGAAGCAGTACGAAATCTGGTAAAGTCTCAGGGAGAGATAGCAGGCAGTAATATAGAACGGTATGGAAATGTGGTCTATCTTATTCCAAAAGAAGAGAATAATTTCCTTGGTTTTTCCAAGCAGCAGTTAAAGACTGCATTATGTAAATCAGCAGCAACAGATAAGGACTATTATCTGTCCCAGTTTGCAATTCTTACATTACTTGTGGAGTTTTTTGACGGGCAGGGAAGCAGCAGTAAATCCAGAGAATATATGCGCGTGGGAGAGTTTATGAACTGCATTTCGCTTCGCCTGAAAGAAGGCGCAGATGAAGAAGAAACGAAGGAAGATACAGCAGGAATTTCCTTTCAGGTGCTTTATCAGACTTATGAAGCACTGAAATCCGATGACAGAGGTTCCAGAGCCAAAACGACCAAAGAAGGATTTGTCTACAATATTCTCATGTTCCTTCAGAAACAAGGGCTGATTGAATATGTAGTGCAGGACGAAATGATAAAGACGACCAGAAAACTGGATAATTTTATGGACTGGAATCTTTTGAATCAGAATAATTATCAGAGAGTTTTGAGAGTACTGGGGGTGGCAAAAGATGAGTAAGATTAATGCAGTACGTCTGATCAATGTAAATTATAACAATAACGCAAATCGTATCAGTGATGAAATTCTTTATTTTAACGGTGAAAGTACATTGATTTCGTTGCAGAACGGAGGAGGAAAGTCTGTACTTGTGCAGATGCTGACAGCCCCTTTTGTACATAGCAGATATCGTAATGCAAAAGACCGTCCGTTTGAAAGTTATTTTACTACAGCGAAGCCATCCTTCATTCTCGTGGAGTGGGCACTGGATCAGGGAGCCGGTTATGTCCTTACAGGTCTGATGGTCAGAAAAGCACAGGATATGCAGGAAGAGAGTAAAGAAAATCTGGATATCATTGGAATTATAAGTGAGTATCAGGAGTCCTGCATCCAGGATATCCGCCATCTTCCTGTAGTGGAAAAAGGAAAAAAAGAGATGATTCTCAAGAATTTCAATTCCTGTCGGCAGCTTTTTGAAGGCTACAAAAAAGACCGGGATATGAAATTTTTTTACTATGATCTGACCAATTATGCACAGTCCCGCCAGTACTTCGAGAAACTACTGGAATATCAGATCAATTATAAAGAATGGGAAACAATTATTAAGAAAATCAATGTAAAAGAATCCGGACTTTCGGATCTTTTTGCTGACTGTAAAGATGAAAAAGGTCTGACAGAAAAATGGTTTCTGGAAGCAATTGAAAGTAAATTAAACAGAGACAAAAACCGTATCAAGGAGTTTCAGTCTATTCTGGAAAAATATGCCGGACAATATAAAGACAACAGCTCCAAAATCAAGCGACGAGACAGTATTCGTCAGTTTAAAGAAGAAACAGAGTCAATTCAGAAGCAGACAGAAGAGTACCGAAGTGCGGAGCAGGAGGAAAATAGACAGCAGAATAAAATTGCCTGGTTTATCCATGATATAAACGGACTTTTGCAGACAACGGAAGAGGAATACAGACAGTCAGAATCCGCTATGGAAAAGCTGGATCAGGATATTTCCAGAGTGGAATATGAGGAGCTTTCCAGTAAATTTTATGCCAGCGAAGACGAAAAAAATCTTCATCTGGGAAACCGGGATATGATCGATATGGAGAGGGAAAATCTCCAGGAACGGGCGGCAGAAACAGAGGAAAAACTTCATGTTCTGGCATGTGCCAGACAGCAGCAGTCCGTGGCAGAAGAAAAGGAAGAACTGGATCTTCTCAGGGAAAAGATCAAAGCAGCCAGACAACAGGGAGCTGATCTGGAACCGGAACGAAAGGCACTTGGTTTTGCCCTCAGAAATCTTTTTGAAAAATATCTTTTTGAAAATAAAGAACAGCAGAATATTCAGTCTGAATATATTCAAAAAACCGGAACACAGGCAGAAGAAGAAAGTCGCAGAGTTGAAGATCTGGAAGAAAAAATACGTGACTGCTATGGCAAAAAAGGAAAACTGGAGAGCCAGATTGAGGTGTACAGCCGCCAGGAAGAGCAGTTTAATACCCGTTATAAGGAAGAACTTGTACGGAATATTGTGGGAGCTTATGAAGCCGGAACGCTGGAAATCCGACATCAGATCTATGAGCAGGAGTTGACCAGAATCGTAAGAGAACGTACAGAAAGTCAGAAGAAACTGGAATCCGGAAAAGAGATGATTCGAAGCCAGGAGCGCAGCCTGGAAGATAAAAAAGAAGCCCTGGTTCATAAAAAAGCAGAGATCCAGAGACAGACAGAAGTATATCAGCTTTATGAGAAAGAACTGGAAACAAGGAGAAATATTCTTAAGTATCTGGACATGGAAGCAGGATATCTTCTGGATCGTGACAGAATTCTTAATGTATCAGAGCGAAAGCTGAAAGAGCTGGAGGAACTGCGAAGAAGCCTGGAAAAAGAAGAGGATATTCTGGAGAAAGAGTATCAGAATCTTACCAGTGGAAAGGTTCTGGAACTGCCGGAAGATTTGAAAAAAGAACTGGATAATCTGGGTATTCATATCGTTTATGGTATGGAATGGCTCCAAAAAAACGGCTATTCGCAGAAGAAAAACCAGGAACTTGTGCGAAGAAATCCATTCCTTCCATATGCACTGATCCTGTCCGGGCAGGAGATGGAAAAGCTGGCAAAGAGCGGCAGAAATATCTGTACGTCTTTTCCGGTGCCGATTGTAGAAAGGGAAAAAATCGAAGAAATCCAGGAGAAATATACAGATAAACTTGTACATTTTCCGGGAATCAGCTTCTATATTCTGTTTAATGAAAATCTTCTGGATGAAGAAAAACTTCAGGAAATGATATGGGAGAAAAAACAGGAACTGGAAAAAACTGCACAGGCAGTAAAAGTCCGCAAAGCAGAATATGCAGAGTATTTTCAGAGACAGGAAGTGCTCAAGAATCAGTCTGTAACAAAGGAAAAATGGCAGGAAATCCAGGAGATTCTGGATAAGCTGAAAGAAGAAAAACAAAATCTTGAGAAAGATATTCTGGAAACGGCACAGAACCTTGACAGACTAAAAAAAGAACACGAAGAATTGCAGGATTTCATTGTAAAAACAGGTCTGGAAATTCAGAACCAGAAACAGCGTATCGCGGATTTTGGACAGCTTGAAAAGGATTATGCGATATACGAAAGCAACAGAGCAGCTCTGGAAAAATGTAAAAAAGAAGAACAGCGTTTTCAGGAAAAGCAAAAGCTGGCGAAGGAGCGGCAGGCAAAACTTCTGGAAGAACAGAAAACGGCACAAAATACGTTAAATATTTTGGAACGGGAAGCCGAAAAACTCAATGAGAAATACACCAGATATGCTACATACGAAAAGGCCGGGCAGTATACTCTGCCGGAAGAAATATCTGTAGAACAAATGGAGGCACGTTATGTGGCTATCACTTCTGTCCTTTCTCAGGAACTGAAAGACCTGGAAGAGCGGGAAACCAAAGCTTCCGGCCGTTTCCAGAGAGAACAGAATGAACTTGAGCATCTTCAGAAAAAATATCGGTTGAAACCAGTGCAGTGGGCGGATGTAATCTATGACAGAAAAGAGGAATCACATCAGGAAGTGATTCTAGAAGACTTTCAAAGAAAAATCCAGACAAAAGATATGCAGTGGAATGACGCAGACAAAAAGGCAGCAGTTGCTCAGAGCAAGAGTAATGATCTGCAGAAAAGAATCCACTCTGTATGTGGAGAAGAAAAACCACTGTCCAGGAACGAGATCCAGGGACAGGACTTTGAAGCACGAAGGAACCAGCTTCTTTACCAGAAGAAAGAAGAGAAAAGACATGCTGATTTTCTGGCCAAAAAAGTTCGAAGTTATGAAGAAAACCTGACAGCACTTTCTGAATATAACGAATTGATTCCAGTAGAAATGGAGGAACGAGAACCGGTTTCGGATACTCTGACTTCAGAAGAACTGCGAAATCTCAAGGGAATTCTTATTCGTGATTATAACCAGAAAATCAGAGAAACCCGGCAGAAGAAAGAACAGATTGTGCAGCTTTTGAACAGAGTTATTCGAATGGAAAGTTTTCAGGATGACTTTTACCGGAAACCACTGGAACAGATGCTGGAGCTTGTCGATGATGCACAGCGTGTTCTGATGCAGCTGAAAACAACTGTACAGTCATTTGACAGCCTTATGCAAAAACTGGAAGTGGATATTTCTGTTGTGGAAAGAGAAAAAGAGAGAATTGTAGAGCTCATGGAAGATTATATTCAGGAGATCCACAATAACCTGGGCAAGATCGACCACAATTCTACAATCACTATCAGAGACAGAAATATTAAAATGTTGAAGATCCAGCTTCCGGATTGGGAGGAAAATGTGGGACTGTATCACCTTCGACTGGAAGACTTTATCGACAAGATTACGAAGGAAGGCGTGGAACTTTTTGAAAAGAATGAGAATGCACAGGAATTTTTTGGTTCCAGTGTTACTACCAGGAATCTGTACGATCAGGTAGTAGGAATCGGAAATGTGCAGATCCATCTCTATAAAATTGAAGCACAGAGAGAATATCCGATCACATGGAAAGAAGTTTCCAGAAACTCAGGCGGCGAGGGATTTTTGTCCGCATTCGTTATCCTTTCCAGTCTTCTGTATTATATGAGACGGGATGATACTGATATTTTTGCAGACAAAAACGAAGGAAAAGTTCTGATCATGGATAACCCGTTTGCACAGACAAATGCTTCACATCTTTTGATTCCGCTGATGGATATGGCAAAAAAGACCAACACGCAGCTTATCTGCCTGACCGGTCTGGGCGGTGACTCTATTTACAACCGTTTTGATAATATTTATGTGCTGAATCTGATTACTGCAAGTCTCCGAAAAGGCTTACAGTACCTGAAAGCCGAACACAAGAGAGGCAAAGAACCTGATGAACTGATTACAGCACGGATAGAGGTTGGCGAGCAGATAGAGATGCTGTTTTGAAATATGTTTAATAACTCAAAAAGAAACTCAAATTATTTGAGTTTCTTTTTGAGTTGCTTGGAATATTTTTGAGTTTCTTGAATAACTGCACGTCGCATTCTCGTTACTTTTAGTGATGAGTCAGACGCGCAAATTTTTTATAAAAATATACAGAACAAACGTTTACTATGGCGATGACATATGGTATAATGTTTACATGCAAAAAGATATATTTAATATAAATAAAAACAGTCTTTCATATGGTAGGGGATATGTATACTCCCTGCAGTATCATCTGGTATGGTGTACAAAATATCGAAAAAAGGTTTTAAAAGATGGTATTGATACAGAATGTAAGGAAATGCTGCAGGATCTTGCAGAAGAATATAAATTTCAAATTCTGGCGATGGAGGTCATGCCGGATCATATCCACCTGCTCGTAGACTGTAAGCCTCAGTTTTATATCTCTGATATGATCAAGATTATGAAGGGGAACCTTGCACGGCAGATGTTCCTTCTCCATCCGGAATTAAAGAAAGAATTGTGGGGAGGACATCTGTGGAATCCATCTTATTGTGCAGTGACAGTCAGTGACAGGAGCAGAGATCAGGTCCTTACTTATATCGAAGGGCAGAAGAAAAAAGACAAAACAGATATCTGAGCAAAAAATCTTTTATGTGAAAAGAGGGAAAGATGCAGATAACATCCAGCTATGGCGTAGAATTACGAAAACAGAATATCCCAATCCGTCAGACGCTGGATGTCTACAGGTCTGCTGTTAGTTATCTGGTAGAAATTTATGCGCAGGTATGGGAAGAGCTGGAAGGAATTCTGGAAGCGAAGAAACGTTTCAATGAAGCAGAACATCTGATACATACAACGAAAAAGAATCAGGCCCGTTTTGATTTTGATCTTCGTTTCCCAAAGATGCCTTCTTATTTGAGAAGGGCAGCCATTCAGCATGCGCTGGGAGGCGTATCTTCTTACAAAACTCGAATGGGATTATGGAAAAAAACAGGCTGGATAGAAGGAAAGCCACGACTTATATGTGGGAATCATGCCATGCCGGTCTTTTACCGTGATGTGATGTACCGGGAGGATGAAGGAGGGAAGGATGCTGCTTATCTGAAACTATATGATGGGCATGACTGGAAGTGGTTCCATGTACAGTTAAGCCATACTGACATGGAGTATCTGAGAAAGAACTGGTCCGGGAAGAAAGCATCTGCCCCGACATTGGAGAGAAGACACAAGAAATACTTTCTGCGTTTTTCTTATACAGAAGATGTGATACTCACGAAAACACCAGTCAAAGAATAACTCATCTGCAGTGTAGATCTGGGAATCAATACCGATGCAGTCTGTACTATTATGCGGTCGGATGGAACTGTCCTGGGAAGAAAGTT
>NZ_FR886662.1:0-7948 GCF_000436615.1 Blautia sp. CAG:237 | reverse complement strand
CATAAACGCAGGCAGATATACAGCGGACTACCTGTTATGTGGGGACCTGCCGTATCCAGCATGGAAAATGCGTATACCTGCGCACCTAAGTTACAGGCGTATCCGCCGATATTTAGTCTGACGCCTAAAGCGTCTGGAAGCACGTGACTTCAGTCATGTGAGGATAGAGTTTTTAATTCACAAACATAGAGAAGAGACTTTCATTATGAAAAAAGAAAAAGGTAATGCCATTGCACTCCTGCCAATTGGTGTATTTCTCATATTATACCTGGGCCTTGGCATTTTATTTGAGTATGTGATGAAGATTCCGATGGGATTCTATAATGTACCGATCGTGGTCGCATTTCTTGCCGCGATCCTGGTTGCCTGTCTGCAGAACAGGGAAGTAAGTTTTGACAGGAAACTTGAGATCATGGCGCATGGTGTCGGAGACAAAAATATCATCACAATGCTTCTGATCTTTCTCACAGCAGGCTCTTTTGTCGGCGTGGTAGGAAGAAGCAGCGCGGAAAGTGTGGCATATTTTATGCTGACGCTGATTCCGGCGAGATTTTCTGTGGCGGTTTTATTTGTAGTTGCATGTTTCGTATCGGTAGCGATGGGAACTTCTGTAGGCACGATCACACTTCTGGTGCCGATCGCGGCGGCTGTTTCCAGTGCGTCAGGTTTTGATCTCGCATTTTGTGTGGCTTCGGTCATGGGCGGGGCGATGTTCGGCGATAACCTTTCTTTCATTTCCGATACCACGATTGCAGCCTGTAATGGACAGGGCTGTGAGATGAAAGATAAATTCCGTGAAAATTTCTGGATCGCATTTCCGGCAGCACTGATCACACTTGTTCTGATCCTGATCCTGTCTTTTCAGACGGAAATTCAGGGACATGTCAGTCAGTCCTATCATCTGCTCCAGATACTGCCATATGTCCTGGTGCTGGTCGGAGGTATCATCGGCATCAATGTATTTGTGGTTCTTCTGACAGGAATTGTTTCCGGAGCGATCATCATGCTTGCCGGAGGGCATATCACGCCAGTGGATCTTCTGACGAATATGGGTTCCGGTGTATCCGGAATGTTTGAGACCTGTATGGTGGCGATCCTGGTAGCGGCAATGTGTGCGCTGATTCGTGAGTACGGCGGTTTTGATGCACTTCTTGGCTGGATCCACAAAATCTTCCGTGGCAGAAAAGGCGGGCAGCTTGGTATGGGACTTCTTGTCGGAACCATGGATATTGCGACTGCGAATAATACGGTAGCCATTGTTATGGCAAATCCGATCGCCAGAGAGATGGCACAGGAGTATGGGATCACACCAAGAAAAACTGCCTCCCTGCTGGATACTTTTTCCTGCATCTTTCAGGGAATCATTCCATATGGTGCACAGATGCTCGTGGCAATCTCAGCGGTCAATGAGCTGGGTGGTGAAATTTCCGCTTTCCAGATCATTCCGAAACTTTTTTACCCGATGTTCCTTTTGCTTATGTCGATCATTTCGATAATGAGAAGTGAAAAGACAAAAATGTAAAACCGGAGTTCTATAATAGAAATATGAATAAAAAAGTTTTACATTATGAGGAGGACAATTACCCATGAAAAAGAAAACAGTTATTACAGCAGGGATTCTGGGAGTTCTGGCAGTTGCAGCAGGTGTGTGGTTTTATCATCCGGCTGGCAAAGTAGATCAGGAGATCCTGAGCCGGCTTGAAGGCGATTATGGAATTCCATACGATGATGATATGGATGACGAGGAGTATTACGATAATGAATGCTTCTGGGAAATGGCTGTTTTTACAAAAGCAGATGGATTTTTTACAACGAAACCGCCGGCACTGATGATCTATGATGCAGAAGCGGGAGAGCCTGGCCTTGCCGGAACGATCATAAATCTGGATGCGGATACAATGGAATTGAAAATAGATGATCGCATGACAGACAAAGACTATTATCCGTCTGGATGGGACATTGAAACGTCATCAGATACCATAGAGTTTACTTACGAAGAAACAGAAGATGGTCTGGAACTGACCAATCATGGCAAAACGTTCACTTTTGTAAAATATCAGGAAGATTAAACAGAAAAAAATAAAAAAACACTTGACCTTCCACCTTATGGAAGCTGTATAAAACAGGTACAGACAGCGATATGAAGAGTTTTCAGACTGTCAGGAAAGTAAGAGGTAGCGCAATGAAGATCAAACAGGTGGAAGAGCTTGTAGGAATCACAAGAAAAAATATCCGTTTTTATGAAGACCAGGGGCTTCTCAATGTAGAACGTGCAGAAAACGGATACAGGGAATATCATCAGGAGGATGTCATCCGGCTTCAGGAGATCAAATTATTCCGAAAGATGGATATTTCCATAGAAGAAATGAAACTTCTCTTCGAAAAAAAGAAAAGCCTGCAGATCTGTCTGGAACAGCATCTCAAGGAACTGGAACACCGAAAGGAAGGTCTTTTGAAGATGCAGGATATGTGCGAACGTCTGATCCTGGAACATCGGTCACTGGAATCTCTGAATGCAGAGGACTGTCTGGAAGAAATCGAGCAGATGGAGAAAGAAGGTGCAAAGTTTATGAACGTTAATAAAACAGATGTGCATAAGAAAAAGAGAACGGGAGCGATCATCGGTGCAGCAGTTATGACAGTGCTCATGCTGGTGACGATCATAATCGTATTCTGGGCAAACGCACAGGATCCCATTCCGCTGGGGCTGCTTTTGCTGATCACGGGGATCCCGGCAGTCATCATTGCAGGAACGCTCATAGCACTTGCAGGAAGAATGAAGGAAATCGAAGGAGGAGAAGAAGATGAAGCTTCTAAGTATTGAATATATCCCGGGCGTGGATTTTGAGCCGCTCGGAATCGTAAAAGGAACCGTTGTGCAGACCAAGAACGTCGGCAGAGATTTCATGGCAGGCATGAAAACCCTGGTTGGCGGCGAGATCGTAGGTTACACAGAAATGCTGAACGAGGCAAGACAGATCGCTACGAAGCGTATGGTGGATGAAGCCAAGGAGATGGATGCCGATGCCGTGATCGGTGTTAAATATGGCTCCTCCCAGGTCATGTCAGGAGCAGCAGAAGTGATCGCTTATGGAACTGCGGTGAAATACAAATAAAAATGGTCGAAAGAAGCTCACATCACAATGACACGTGGTGTGAGCTTTTTTTCTGTACGAAATATATGGTGAAAACATATTGCAAACCATGTATAATAAGACTCATGGATGATGAAAAATAAAAACGGATGAGGAATTTAATTCATGGAGGGAAATTTAACAAAAGGTCCTATTCTGAAAACGTTGACGAAGCTTGCAATTCCGATCATGGCATCGTCGTTTCTTGGGACTTTGTATAATATCACGGATATGGCATGGATCGGGCTGCTTGGCTCGAGGGCAGTTGCCGGTGTTGGAGTTGGCGGTATGTTTACCTGGCTTTCGCAGGGGCTTGCTTCTATGGCGAGGATGGGCGGTCAGGTGCAGGTTGCACAGTGCATTGGACATGGCGACAGGGAAAAGGCGCATGGTTTTGCACAGGCAGCAGTGCAGCTGGCAGCGGCGATGGGAATGGTGTATGCAATTCTTTCGCTGGTATTTACGAAGCAGATGGTCGGCTTTTTTCAGTTGACGGACGCTGAGGCGCATGCAGCGGCTATGTCGTATACGAGGATCGCGTGTGGGCTGATCGTATTTTCATTTATGACTCTGACATTGACAGGACTTTATACGGCGCAGGGCGATTCCAAGACACCATTTCTGGCAAATCTGATCGGGCTTGTCACAAACATGATTCTGGATCCCGTTCTGATCCTTGGATCGGGACCTTTTCCGAAACTGGGCGTGATCGGAGCTGCAATTGCAACGGTAATGGCACAGGCGATCGTTATGAGTATTATGGTTCTTGCGATCATTGTGCGGAAAAAAGAAAATGTACTGAAGGGTATAAAACTTTTGGCAAAGATCCCGGAAGAATATCTGAGTGGGATCTGCAGGATCGGAATTCCGACAGCGATCCAGGGAATGGCATATTGTGCGATTTCCATGGTGCTGACACGAATGGTTTCAGGATATGGTGCAGAGGCGGTTGCCACACAGAGGGTCGGCGGGCAGATCGAGTCGATTTCCTGGAATACGGCGGATGGTTTTGCGGCGGCGCTGAATGCTTTTATTGCGCAGAATTATGGAGCCGGAAAGAACGACCGTGTCAGGAAAGGATATAAGGCAGCTTTGTGGACAGTTGGTGTATGGGGAGTGCTGATCTCACTTGCATTTATATGCTTTCCCAATGCGATCGCAGATATCTTTTTCCATGAACCGAAGGCAATCGAGACAGCAGTTGGATATCTTGTGATCATTGGATTCAGTGAAGCTTTTATGTGTGTAGAACTGACAACGGTAGGTGCCTTGTCCGGACTTGGCAGGACGAGACTTTGCAGTATCATCAGCATCACCTTCACCAGTGCCAGGATCCCGCTGGCGATCATTCTCGGCGGAATGATAGGACTCAGTGGAATCTGGTGGGCACTCTCTGTAACATCGATCGTCAAAGGAATCATCTTCACATGCACGTTCCTGTGGATCACAAGGAAGCGTCAAGTAAATAAAATATAAACTTACAGAATGATATTTTTATAATTCTTTTACTAGTGTGAAAAATCCATCCATGTTATACTTAGAAAAAAAGCAGGAGAGTGATGGATTGAAGTTTGAATGGGATCAGGAAAAGAATCTGATTAACCAGAAAAAACATAAGATATCATTTGAAACAGCAGCATACGTATTTGCAGATAAAAATTATATAGAAATGTATGATTTTGAGCACAGTATAGATGAGGACAGATACATTGCGATAGGATGTGTTGGAGAAGTACTATTTGTTGTGTTTACGGAAAGAAAAGAGAATATTCGTTTGATTTCCGCCAGACTGGCAACAGAATCAGAGAGGAGGCTCTATTATGCTCAAGACATTTACTATTAATAAGGGACAAAAACCGACAAAAGAACAATTACAGGAAGTTATGGATGCAAAGAACTCTCCGATAATAACTGATGAAGACGCACCAGAATTATCACCAGCGATGCTCAAAGCATTTAAGAGCAGTGTGATTCAGAGGAACCGAAAGAAAAATGCATAAATTGAAAATCCTGGAGTAGAGATAGACTCTGGGATTTTCTGCTATTTTGCAGATAATACAAAAGAAAAGGTAAATTTATGAAAACAGCAAAAAAGATTTTTAAGATCATTGGAATCATAGCAGGGGTGGTTGTGGCCGTGTTGATCGTGTATATCATCTACCTTTATGCAAGCTATCACCGTATCGAAGACAACCTGTCGCTGGAGGTGGAATCTCATGCACAGGCAAATGCATATCTGACAACGGAGAAAGAATACTCCGCACTTACATACAATATCGGTTTTGGTGCGTACACACCGGATTTCAGTTTTTTTATGGACGGCGGCAGATCTTCCTGGGCGAAGAGTAAGGACAGTGTGCTTGAAACGGTTCAGGGTGCAGGAGAACTGGTCAGATCTTATGATCCGGATTTTGCCCTGATTGAAGAGGTGGATCTGAATTCAACCAGAAGTTATCATGTAAATGAATATGACATATTGAAGGACTGCTTTGCAGATTACGATACTGTATTTGCACAGAACTATGATTCTGCATTTTTGTTCTATCCATTTACACAGCCACACGGCAAGAGCAGATCAGGGCTGGCTCTTTTTTCCAGATACCCTGTCACAGATTCTCTGAGAAGAAGTTTTCCGGTATCTACGTCATTCAGTAAGTTTTTTGATCTGGACCGCTGTTACAGCATTTCCAGAATTCCAGTGGACAATGGCAAAGAACTCGTAATCTTTGAACTGCACATGTCTGCCTATGGGAACAGCGATGAGATCCGGGAAGGCCAGATCCGCATGCTGACCGAAGATATGCAGAAAGAATACGAAGCAGGAAATTACGTGCTCTGTGGCGGCGACTTCAATCATGACCTTAAAGCAGATGAAAACGATTCTGCAGAAAGAGAATCCTGGGCATATCCATTCCCGAGATCCGAACTCCCGGAGCATTTTTCCTTCGGTATGGATCAGCTTTCCGAGCAGGAAAAACAGGATTTATGGGACAGCGCGCGTAATGCAGACATGGAATATGTACCGGGTGAAACCTACACAGTTACACTGGACGGATTTATCATTTCCGATAATATAGAATGCGTATCTTACGAAGATATCAACACAGGCTACACCTACTCCGATCACGATCCGGTCTACATGAAATTTAAACTTACTCAGTAAAATGAATAAAAATACAAAAAATCATTCCCCAGAGGCATCTTTGGGGAATTTTTTTTGCAAAAGATATAAAATTCGAGTATAATCCAAATTAGTTAGGTACTGACCAAAGGTCATTAATAATTTCTGGATCGACAGGGATTATATTTCTGAAACAAAACAGCAGGAAGCATGGAGGAGAATAGTATGAAAGACAAAAAACGTTTTGTCTGTGCCAATGCGTTTTATGAAGGAAGGGAATACTATTACTGTTTGAAAAAAATCCCGAGTTATAACTGGACGATGCTGTTTCTTGTGTCAGCAGATCATGTGGCGACGAATACCATGGACATGGTGAATTCTATCATTCGCACGTTTGCACTGGTTGCGGCATGTGCTTTTGCAATCCTGTGTTCAGGTTTCTTTGTCTGGTACAGAAGCCGCAGGACACGCGCGATGTATGAGTTTGAGGTGCGGACGAATGAACGTCTGTCGGAAGTGAACCAGGAACTGGAAAAAGCAAAAAAAGTGGCAGAAGAGGCATTTCATATTGCGGAAGAGGCGAACCAGTCCAAGAGTCGTTTTCTCTCCAATATGAGCCATGATATGAGAACACCTATGAATGCGATCGTAGGTTTTACGACGCTGCTAGATAATGAGAGCAAAAATCCGAAAAAAGTGCAGGAATATACAAAGAAGATCGCTTTTTCCAGCCAGCATCTGCTGGGACTTATCAACGATGTGCTGGATATGTCCAAGATCGAGGCAGGCAAGATGAAGCTGACGCTGGAAGAAGAAAACATGGATGAGATCATCGAGAATATTGATGCCCTCGTCCGCCCGCAGATGGTCCTTCGTAGGCAGAAGTTTGAGATCATTGTGGAACTGCTTAAAATGGAAGGCGCAGAATGTACTGTCTGCGAAAATGGACAGCTTGCGGTAGAGACATTTACCGCATCGGAAGAAAACACGATCAATCTGATCCTGATGGATGTACAGATGCCGGTGATGAACGGATACGAGGCGACGAAAGCAATCCCAAGTTCAGGTCATCCGATGGCTGAGACAATTCCGATCATTGCGATGACTGCAAATGCTTTTGTAGAAGATATCCATGACGCATTGGACACCGGAATGAATGCACATGTGGCAAAACCGGTGGATATGCAGGTGCTGAAAGAAACCGTGGCACAGGTGATCGGAGGAAGAGCATGAGATGCAGTAATATAAAAGGACATAAAAGGAGCACGTATGCGTAGAATATGGGTAACCAGTGACCTGCATATTGGTCATAACAAAGAGTTTGTATACAAAGAGCGTGGGTTTCAATCAATTGAAGAGCATGACAGCGCATTGCTCTCTAATTGGAATGAACTTGTCAGCCCAGATGATGCCGTATATGTTCTGGGAGATGTGATGTTAAAAAAAGATCTCGAAGATGAGGAATTCTCATATGCCCTGAATATATTAAAACAATTAAATGGTGAGCTTATTATACTTCGAGGTAACCACGACAGTGAGAGTAAGCTCAAAAAGTACGAAACCTGCGAAAACGTGATCAAAGCAGGTGAAGCTGCATGTTATCTGAAATATCCGGCAGTTAAAGGCTATCAGTTTTATCTGTCACACTATCCAACTTTAGGACAATAAGCGGGAATCCTCGGCAATTCAATTA
>NZ_FR886661.1:0-21116 GCF_000436615.1 Blautia sp. CAG:237 | reverse complement strand
CGATATTTAGTCTGACGCCTAAAGCGTCCGGAAGCACGCGACTTCAGTCGTGTGAGGATAGAGTTGTTGATTCACTGAAGACGAAAAGGATGCTAATATAAAACAAAGCATATTTCTCAAAAGTTCAGGGCATTTTTGCCGTCTATTTATTTTCTAAAATCATTTCAGAAATCCATGCTTTTAAATCCAATTAAATTCAGAAAGCAGGGGTTCGAAGTGGCAATGAAAATAGCACGATACGTTCTTGGGCTCCTGCATATGACAGGAAGTACTGACCCTGAATATCAACGAAGGCCATAACAGAGATCTAATGGAGCAGTGCCATATACTGAGAGAATATGCACAATATGTAGCAAAAGTGCGGGAATACGCAAGGACCACTGAACTGAATGCTGCTGTAGAACAGGCAGTAAACGATTGTATTCAAAATGGAATCCTTGCAGAATTCCTTCGAAAGCATAAATCGGAGGTTATCGCGATGAGTATATTCGAATATGACAAAGAAGAGGAAGAAAAGAAACTCCGGAAGGCAGAGTATGAGGCAGGATATAATATAGGATATGACACGGGTTATGGAAGCGGCTATGATATTGGAAAAAAAGAAATAGTACGTCAGATGTTTAATGCAGGAGAGCCATTTGAGAAGATAGCACAGTATACAGGTTATGAAGTCTGTGAACTGAAGAAAATGTTGGAAGAGGTTTGAGGTATAGTAAAGAAAAAGTAAATCATATGTTTATGAAGCTGGTTAGAAGTGAAATCTGACCAGCTTTTTTGATAAATCATATTATTCGTCTTGTTGATGTCTATGACAATATACACAGGTGTCTTGACACCTATCATGTCTGGTGGTATACTGGCGGAAATGATAAAAGGAAAGTCCGGATTATCCGGCGAGAGGATAAAGAAATGAAAGAATATTACGACGCCATAATAGTAGGAACCGGAGCCGCAGGGCTTTACTGCGCTCTGAATCTGCCTTCCAGGATGAAAGTTCTGATGATCACAAAGCAACAGGCAGACCAGTCTGATTCCTTTCTTGCACAGGGCGGAATCTGCATGCTCCGCGGCGAAGAAGATTATGACAACTATTTTGAAGACACCATGCGTGCAGGTCATTACGAAAACAACAAAAAAGCCGTAGACCTCATGATCCGCAGTTCCAACAGCATCATCCGCGATCTCATCCGCCACAATGTCACCTTCGAACGTGATGCAAATGGCGAACTCGCATTCACCAGAGAAGGCGCACACTCACAGCCACGAATCCTTTTTTACGAGGATGTCACAGGCAAACAGATCACTCAGACACTCTTGAGCGAAGCCCAGACTAGGGACAACATCGAGATCTGCGAATACATGACCATGGTCGATCTGATCGCAAAGGACAACATCTGCGGCGGTGTTATCATCATGGATGAGAAGAATAACGTATATCCGGTCCGCTCTCCATATGTAGTCCTTGCCTGCGGCGGTCTCGGCGGACTTTACAAAAACTCCACCAACTTCCCGCACATCGCCGGTGACGGTCTCGGAATTGCAATGAAACATCAGGTAGTACTCGAACATCTGGATTACGTGCAGATCCACCCGACAACCCTGTATTCCCACAAACCAGGTAGACGCTTCCTGATCTCCGAATCTGTAAGAGGCGAGGGAGCACTCTTGTACGATAAGAACGGACAGCGATTCACAGAAGAACTTCAGCCACGTGACCTCTTAAGCCAGGCAATCTTCGCACAGATGGAGAAAGACGACACAGAATTTGTCTGGGAAGACATGCGTCCTCTCGGCGAAGAAACGATCCTGAAACACTTCCCGAATATTTTCCACAGATGCATGGAAGAGGGCTTTGACCCGTGCAAAGAGCTGATCCCGGTAGTTCCGGCACAGCATTACTTCATGGGAGGAATCCAGGCAGACCTCGGAAGCCGCACCTCCATGAAGGGGCTTTATGCCTGCGGTGAGACAAGCTGCAACGGCGTTCACGGCAAAAACCGTCTGGCCAGCAACTCCCTTCTGGAATCTCTGGTCTTTGCAAGAAGGGCAGCAGATGATATTATATTTGCAGGAAAACCGGAAAAATGCCCGGTCAATACAATAGATACCAGCATGTACGAAGACCGCGACGCGATCCTCGACGGCTATCACAAAATGGTATGGAATGAAATCGAAAGGATGAAAAGAGCATGAACGAAATTACAATGAAAATGCAGGCAGATCAGCTGATCCGCATGGCATTACAGGAAGATATCACAAGCGAGGACGTTTCCACAAACGCAGTTATGCCGACTGCAACTAAGGGAACCGTAGACCTTATCGCAAAAGAAGATGGTGTTGTAGCAGGTCTTGACATTTACGCAAGAGTATTTACAATCCTTGACGAAAAAACAGAGATCGATTTTCACTGCAAAGACGGTGATGAAGTCAAAAAAGGTGATCTGATGGCAACGGTAACAGGTGACATCCGTGTTCTCCTTTCCGGAGAGAGAGTAGCACTCAACTACCTTCAGAGAATGAGCGGTATCGCAACCTATACCAGACAGGTTGCAAAACTTCTCGAGGGAAGCAATGTCACTCTTCTTGATACCCGTAAGACCACACCAAACTGCCGTGTATTCGAGAAATATGCAGTAAGAGTCGGAGGCGGCTGTAATCACAGATATAATCTTTCTGATGGAGTTCTTCTTAAAGACAACCACATCGGAGCAGCAGGAAGTGTCACAAAAGCCGTTCAGATGGCAAAAGCTTACGCACCGTTTGTCCGCAAGATCGAGATCGAGGTAGAGACTCTGGATCAGGTTAAAGAAGCAGTAGAGGCAGGAGCAGACATCATCATGCTCGACAACATGACACCGGAAGTAATGAAACAGGCAGTTGAACTGATCGACGGAAGAGCACAGACAGAATGCTCCGGAAACATCACAAAAGAAAATATCCAGAAGATCCGTGAGATCGGCGTTGATTTTGTTTCCAGCGGTGCACTGACACATTCCGCACCGATCCTTGACATTTCCATGAAGAATCTTCATGCAGTGTGAGAGGAGGGAATCTTATGAACACCGCGGAAAGACGTGGAGAAATCCTTAAGATCCTCCACAATGCGGATGCCCCGGTGGCAGCGAGAGAACTGGCAGGCAGATTTGGGGTCAGCCGTCAGGTCATTGTACAGGATCTGGCAGTGATCCGGGCATCTACGCCAGGAATCCTCTCTACAACAAAAGGATATGTGATACAGCAGGACAGTAGTTTTACAAGAGAATTCAAGGTACGCCACAGTCAGGACAAAGCAGCGGAGGAGCTGAATCTGATCGTGGACTGTGGCGGTCATGTCAAAAATATAAGCATCAGCCACCGTGTTTACGGACGAGTTACGGCTGAGATGGATATCCGTTCCAGACAGGATGTAAATGAATTTGCAGAAGCACTCAGGAACAGCCGTTCAACGGTACTTTCAAGTGCCACATCCGGATATCATTACCATTTGATCGAGGCATCCAGTGAGGAGAGACTTGATCTGATCGAGAAACAACTGGGAGAGGCAGGATTCCTTGCACCGCTTCAGCCCTGGGAACAGACTACAGGGAAAGGAAAGATAAAGTTATGACGATCAAAGAAATTCAGCAGGAGATCCTGCGTATGAAAAAAGAGCAGGATGTCTGCATCCTTGCACATGCTTATCAGGGACAGGAGATCCTGGAAGTTGCAGATTATATGGGAGACTCCTACGGACTCAGCGTGCAGGCTGCCAAGAGCGACTGCAGCGGCGTGATCATGTGCGGTGTGCGTTTTATGGCAGAAACCTGCAAAGTATTAAGCCCGGACAAAAAAGTCTGGCTTGCAAACCCGGTTGCAGGATGTCCAATGGCAGAGCAGCTTGACCTGGAAGGTCTTCGCAAACTCAAGGCAGAATATCCGGATCATGCAGTTGTTGCCTACATTAACACAACTTCTGAACTCAAGACAGAGTGCGACGTGTGCGTGACTTCTTCTTCCGCAGTCCAGATCTGCAGCAAACTGGAAAACGACAAGATCCTTTTTATCCCGGACCCGAACCTCGGACGCTTCGTAGCTGAGAAACTTCCGGAGAAAACATTCGCATTCTACAAAGGTGGATGTCCAAGACATATCGTAGTCAGTGCCAAAGATGTCGAAAAAGCAAAACAGGCACATCCGGACGCACTTCTTCTGGTACATCCGGAATGCCGTGAAGAAGTCGTAGAGAAAGCCGACTACGTTGGTTCCACAACAGGAATCATGGATTTTGCAAAAAAATCTCCGAACAAAGAATTCATCATCGGAACAGAGAACAGCATCGTAGAACATTTACAGTTCGAATGCCCGGATAAGAAATTTTATCCACTGTCTGTCATGCTGACCTGTATGAACATGAAGATCACCACTCTGATGGATATTTACAACTGCCTCAAAGGAACAGGCGGAGAAGTGATCGAACTTCCGGAGAATGTAATGGAAGGAGCCGGCCGCTGCATTAACCGTATGGTGGAACTCGGAGGCTGATAAAAGAAGATAATGCAAATGAGCTGCTGCTAAGTGTGATAACTTTCAGCAGCTCATTTAAATATTGGAGATAATATACAAAAAAACACTCAAATATTAGTTGATATAGTCTATTGTGTTAGAAGGATGAATATGATAATATATAAATATAAAGAACGATGTTCAATAATAAAGAACAAAGAGCTCGAGCGATCGAGATTTTTTAAAGATCACCCATGAGAACGGAGTTCAATAATAAAGAACAAGGAGAGCAAGATGGAGAAAAAATTTCCAAATGGCATGTGGCCGGTTATGCTGACTCCCTTACAGCAAAACGGCGATGTAGATTATCCAGCTCTGGAAGAGCTTATAAACTGGTACATAAAGGAAGGATCCTCTGGATTATTTGCGGTGTGCCAGTCAAGTGAAATGTTTTATCTTTCTATGGAAGAAAGAGAAGAACTCACTCGTTTCATCAAAAAAGCAGCAAATGGAAGAGTTCCCGTTATTTCATCAGGTCATGTTTCCTATTCCCTGCATGACCAGATCCAGGAGTTAAACGGAATTGCCGAAGCAGGCGCAGATGCAGTAATCCTTTTATCCAACCGTCTGGCAGCGGCAAATGAATCTGACGAAGTTCTGATCGAAAGATTAAAGAATATCATGAGTGAACTTCCAGAAAATCTTCCGCTTGGATTTTATGAATGCCCATATCCGTACAAAAGAATTCTTTCTCCAAAAGTTGTAGAATTTTGTGCGGACAGTGGAAGGTTTTATTTCCTGAAAGACACATGTTGTGATATCGAGGGAATCAGGAAAAAACTTGAGATCATGAAAGGCAGCAATATGAAATTATACAATGCCAATACTTCCACACTTCTGGAAAGTATGAAGTATGGTGCGGCTGGCTACAGCGGAGTTATGGCGAACTTCCACCCGGCACTGTATGCATGGCTGCTGGAGAACTGGGAAAAGGAACCTGAGAAGGCAGAATATTTACAGGATATACTTACACCGTGTTCTTTCATAGAACTGAAAAACTATCCGTTAAGTGCAAAAACATATCTTGCGAAAGAAATCGGATTTTCCATCAAAGCACGGACTAGAAAAAATACAGCAGACTATATCAGTGAAACAGAGTTGTCAGAGTTACGACAGATAAAAGAACTTTCAGACAGAGCAATGGAATTTATTTCAAAATAAGAAGGAGAGATAAAGATGAAACAGATTTATGATGTTATTGTTGTAGGCGGTGGACCGGCGGGAATCATGGCAGCAATGGCTTCCGGAAAATTAGGCGCAGATACACTTCTTATTGAAAAGAACGGATTCTTAGGTGGAGCGGCAACAGCCAGTGTCCTTGGCCCGATTTCTCCGTTTCATTATAAAGATGAACAGGTGATCAATGGTATTCCACAGGATTTTATGGATCGTATGGTAAAAGAAGCCGGAAGTACCGGGCATATGAAAACGCTGGATCCTTATGGAAGTGGAGATTCTCTTGGATTCTATGACAGGGAAAAGTATAAATATGTAGCGGTTGAAATGCTGAAAGAATTTGGCGTAGATATTCTGTATCATTCCATGATCGATTCTGTAGACTGCGATAACTTTAAACTGACTGGACTCACAACCGTTTCAAAAGGCGGAGACAGACTTCACTTTTCTGCTCACGTTATCGTAGATGCGACCGGTGATGGGGACATTGCTGTAAGGTGTGGAGAAAATTACTGCATCGGTGATCCGGTGGAACACAAATTTAGTCCTTCTTCCGCAATGTTTGAGATGGCAAATGTAGATACAGAAAAAGTATTCCGCTACATTCAGGAGAATCAGGAAGATTTTGAATTTTTATCAGATATCGTTCCAATGAGAGAGTTTGATGATCGACTGAAACAGCATTATTTTGTTGGACAGGGATTTAAGAAGCTGGTAAAAAAAGCAGTCGAGGCAGGTGACCTGGAATTTGGACGAGACTCCGTGATCGTACTGAATGGCATTCATCCAAACACCATGCATTTTAATGCGACCAGAATCTGCGGACTGGATGCTACGGATGTCGTAAAGAGAACAGAAAGCGAGATTGACGGAAGAAGGCAGATCAATTCTGTATCAGAATTTATGATTAAGTATGTTCCGGGATTTGAAAATGCATTTGTAAGCGTTACCAATGCTGAGATTGGCGTTCGTGAAACAAGACATATCGAAGGCATGCATACACTTACCGGCATGGATGTCTACGAAGGAAGAAAATTCGAGGATGTAGTTTCAAGAGGATATTTTCCGATCGACCTTCACAATCCGGATGGAAAAGAAGGATATGGAAACGGTGGTGTGTGGAAAGTTCCGAAAGACACTTATGATATTCCGTACAGATGTCTGATCCCAAAACATATTGATGGACTGATCCTTTCCGGCCGGTGCATTTCTGGAACAAGTGAGGCTCATGGATCTTACAGAACACAGGGCGGTATCATGGGAATCGGACAGGCTTCCGGTGTTGCAGCAGCTGTGTGTGCAAAGAACCATGTCCAGCCAAGAGAGCAGGAAGTAAAAGAAATTCAGGAAGAACTGATTCGCCTTGGTGCTTCTGTTTACAGAGATGAAGAAAAGGCAAAAGCAGAAAAAGCGAGAGCAAGAAAGATCGCACAGGAATACATCAAAGAACATGAAGGCAATCTGATCACTCTTCCAGAAATTTTGAAGGAATATGAGGATTAAAAACTGAAACTTTCAGCGAAAAGGGAGTAACACAATGGAAAAAATGAGAAAAAAGAAAGGTGATACCGGAAGAGCAATTCTTTTTCTTGCACCGGCGTTACTGTTGATATGCTGCTTTACTGTTATTCCGATTTTTGAAGCTGTATATACCAGTTTTCACAAAACGCAGTATGCAATGGTTGGGGAATTTGTAGGATTGAAAAATTATATATCTGTTATGGTTGAGTCAGATGGACTGAAAAATATAATCAATTCAATTGTTTATGTAGTTTTATCCCTGCTACTGGCGATGCCGATCGGTATCGGAGTCGGAACTCTTCTGAACCGAAAGATTAGAGGAATGACAATTTTCCGTACTATGATCATCATTCCTTGGACATTATCGCAGACAGTTACTGCGCTCCTGTGGAAATGGCTTCTTAATGGAAACTATGGACTGATCACCTCCTGGGCTTATCAGCTGACAGGTAAAAAAATGGATCTTTTCAGTTCAGCAATCATTGCAAAAATCCTGGTAGTTATTGTAAACGTATGGAATACGGTTCCGGTCGTAATTATTCTGACTATAGCAGCACTGCAGACGATTTCGCCGGAGTTGATCGAGGCGGCGCAGGTAGATGGTGCTTCAAGAAAAATGATCTACTGGAAACTGACTCTCCCGATGATCCGTCCGACCATGGTCACTGCACTTGTTATGCAGAGTATTGAATATTTCAATATGGTAACTTTAATCTACGTACTGACAGCAGGCGGACCGTTTAATGCGACACAGACACTGAGTCTGGCAGCTTATCAGAATGGATTTGACTATTGGCATATGGACATAGCAGCAGCGTACAGTATTATTATCTTCCTTCTGAATATTGTATTTAGTCTGTTTTATGTAAGAATCCTGAAAACCAACGACAATTAGGAGGCGAAACAATGGGAAAAAGAAAAAGTTCTCTTGGTAAAACGCCGGGGCTGGATTTTCTGACGGTTATTGCCCTTATCGCAGCAGCGATCGTTTCATTGTTTCCGGTTCTGTGGGGGCTGTCCACTGCACTGAAAACGGACAGTGCAGTGACAATGTTTCCACCGGAGATCATACCAAAAGAAATTACATGGAATAACTTTATTGATGTAGTTACGAAATCTGACTTTATGCTCTATATGAAAAACAGTCTGCTTATAACACTGATCAGTATCGTGATGGCAACATTTGTAGCAGCTCATGCGGCATACGCGCTTACATTCTTTAACATCCGATTCAGAAAAGGAATTTCCTTCTTTATATTGATGACCAGTATGGTACCGCCAGTTGCACTTCTTGTACCACTGTACATGCTCAGTGTAAAACTGAATCTGTATAATACAAGGATTCTTCTGGTACTGATCTATACTGCATGGAGGACGCCGATCCTTACATGGATCATGGAAGGTTTTTTCCGGAAACTTCCTATGGAAATTGTAGAAGCAGGAATCATTGATGGCTGTTCGAAATCAAAAGCTTTTTATAAACTGATCCTTCCGATTTCCCAGCCGGGTATTGTATCAGCAGCACTTCTTTCGGCAGTGTATGTATGGAATGATTATCTTGTATCAAGTTCCTTTATTACAGCAAGCGAGAAGAAAATGATTTCAGTAGGCCTTTATCAGTATATTACGCAGTATGGTATTAAATGGGGACTTCTGATGGCAGCAGTTATGATTTCAATTATTCCGATCATTATTCTGTTCATCTGTATGCAGAAAAGATTTGTGGAAGGAATGGCGGCAGGAGCAGTCAAGGGATAATGCGACAAGAAAAGGAGAAGAGATTTATGAAGGCAAAAACATTAAAAAAAGGTTTGGGTATTGCACTTTCTATGGCTATGACTATGTCACTGTTTGGCTGCGGTTCGGGGGATTCTGCAAAAGAACAGGCATCGGATACTTCGGAAACTACAGAGGTTGCAGAGAATACAGACTCAAAAGATTCTGACACGGATAAAGGCGGAAAGGATATGACTTTCTGGATCTTTCTGGATCCAAAATCTACCGAAGATCCGAGAAGTGTGGTGCTGTCTAATATTGTAAAAGAATATAATGAGACCAACCAATATGGAAATACAGTTACGGTAGAAAGTTTCAACTACAGTGTATTTGAATCCCAGGCAATCCAGGCAGCGGCAGCAGGAAAAGGCCCGGATATCATTAACTGTTTCTCTGATCAGCTGAAACAGCATATAGATGCCGGAACAGTTCAGCCAATGACGGATTATGCGAAAGATTTTATTACCGAGATGGGAGATTATATTTATACCTCAGATAAACTCACCCAGAGTGATGGGGAAATTTATTCCCTTCCATGGGAAAGCCGTGTAACTGCAATGTGGTACAGAAGCGATCTTTATGACAGTGCTCCACAGTCATGGGATGATCTGCTTGAACAGAGTTCGAAAGCATCTACGGATACTTCCCTTGGTTTTGCGCTCGGATTAAGCGAAGATGGAAATGGAACCGGACTTATTGAGACATTTATTCCGTGGATCCGTTCGGCTGGCGGTGATTTCTTGGATAAAGATGGAAAAGCAGTATTTAACAGTGATGCAGGCGTAAAAGTTGTTAATTTCATCAAAGAACTGGTTGATAATGGCTCTATGGATCAGACAACCATGAACATGGCATATGATGATGTGGTAGATGCATTTAAGAGTGGTACTGTGGATGCTGTAAATGCAGGAACACAGCGTGCAGCAACGATCATGACTTCAAATTATGCAGAGGATTTTGCCTCCTGCCCGATCCCTGGAGAAAAAGAGGGTGAATCTGCACCGGCATATGTAGCTGGTCAGACACTTGCAATCGGTAAATATGCACAGGATCCGGAAATGGCAATGGATTTCATTAAATTCTATCTGTCTGAAGAGAATCAGATCCAGTGGGTATCTGCAAATTGTATGCCGGTTCGTACAGGTGTGTTTGATGATGAATCCGTCAAAGAGAATGAGATGTATGACAGTATGCAGATGTGGAGTGAATATGCAAAAACCGGTGAAATTACATTTTATCCGGCAGATTACACAGAACTCTGTACAAAACTTGTAAAGGCAGTTCAGAATGTAGTGTTCCAGGATGCGGACGCGAAGACGGAACTGGATGAAGTTGCTGAATGGTATAATAATAAGTAACTGCCTGGCAGAAAACAAACTGACAGAGAACGGGGTATGCGCTGCACATGCCCTGTTTTTTGTGCAAAATAGATATAATAAACGAAAATATTGCAATTTTATAATAAAATATGGAAAAATCTTGAATGAAAAAATTGCAGATGTTATAATATTATACAAAAAAATCTTTGCCTGCGATGGAAATTAGAATGATACATTAGAACAGATGATGGGGCTATGTATGAAAAAGAAATGACATTATCAAGGCAGGAAGGAGAAGAATCAATATATGGTAGATAATAATGAGATTAAAGTGAAAAGTCTTCAAAAAGCACTGGAAATTCTGAATCTTTTTACAGTCAAACCTGTACTCGGAGTGACTGAGATCAGTGAATACTTTGGAATATACAAAAGTACAGTACATAATATTTTGTCTACGCTTAAGGCAATGGAATATCTGGAGCAGGACGAAGAGACAGGAAAATATCGTCTGGGTATTCAGGTGTTTACTTTAAGCAAAGCGCTTGGAGATACGTATTCTATCACAAAGATTGCGACACCGTACCTGCAGGAGCTTTCTAATCAGACAAGGGAACGAGTATATCTGGCAGTGCCGTACCGATCAGAAGTTTTGTATCTGGATTCCATGTATCCGGCAGATTCTGTTGAACTGATGCGTTCAATTCTTGGCGAGAGGGCACAGATGTACTGCACTGGAATTGGCAAAGCAATGCTGGCGAATATGAATGAGCGTACGATAGAGGATTATCTGACTACACATGAGATGAAGGCGTTTACGGAAAATAGTATTACGGATAAGGAAGAATTCAGGCAGGAGCTTTTACGCACGCGTCAGAGAGGATATGCAATCGATGATATGGAGCATGAGTTTGGAATAAAATGTGTTGCAATGCCGATATTTGACCGTAACAAAAATGTTTATGCGGCGATCAGTATCAGTGGACTGGCACATCATTTTACCAGTGAACATATTGCGGAATGGGCAATCCTTTTGAAAAAGTACATTAGCAAGATTGAAAACAGATTATAAATAAAGGCAATAAAAAAGACAGTCACTGACGGTTTGTGACTGTCCTTTTAATTATAAGCTTATAATTAAAAACTGTAATTTCCTGAATTAGCCAATGCTGTTGACAGCTTTAGACAGACGGGAAATCTTTCTTGCACAGTTGTTTTTGTGATAAACACCTTTAGATGTTGCTTTGCTGATTGTAGAGATAGCCTCTGTAAGAGCAGCCTGTGCAGCAGCTTTATCGTTTTTCTGAACTGCAGTTTCTACTTTCTTGATGGAAGTTTTAACAGCAGAACGGATAGATTTGTTTCTAGCAGCTTTAGTTCTGTTTACTAAAATTCTTTTCTTTGCAGATTTGATGTTAGCCAATTGGTACACCTCCATTTCAGATTTATAATAATGTGTCGTTGTCACAGAAACAGACACGGGCGTTCCTGTAAACATGCTTATATATATTATTATATTTATCCTGGATTGTCAATAGGAAAATCCATAAATGTCAAAAAAATGACAGAATATAGCAACTTTGAAAGTCTGACCAGATTTATCCTTGGTTTTTTGTACATAATTATTCCGGGAATTACAAAAAGTAATAGTGATGGTTCAGTACTTTCACAGTTATGCACGATATACAAGGCAAAATCCTGGCATTGCAGGTGATCTGGAAGGGATTTTGACCAGGTTACTGTGAATGGGGAGAACAGTAATCAAATCATACAGCATCAGGAGGATACGATATGGCTGGCAGCAGAAGGATTCGAACAGACCTTGCACTGGAAACAACGGAGCGGTTTGCACAGGAAAATACGGAGATCCGGGGTGTGGAGATCCAGGAAGACTACGATGAGGAAAAAGACATCCGGACAACGGTCGTGAAGATTGTCACAGAAAACGGGGCGAAGTCCATGGGGCGTCCGCAAGGAAATTATATTACAATAGAAGCTCCGGATCTTTCAAATGCGGATGAGGATTATCACAGAGAAATTTCACAGGAGATCTCACGGCATCTGAGAGAATTGATCGATCTGGAAAAGGAGCGGTCGATCCTTGTAGTGGGACTTGGAAATGCGGCGATCACAGCAGATGCACTGGGACCGCATGTGATCGAGAACCTTCATATGACACGGCATCTCATAAGGGAGTATGGGATTCGCGGGATCGGGCAGGAAAAAATACACTGCGTCAGCGGGATCGTGCCGGGTGTTATGGCGCAGACAGGGATGGAGACAGCGGAGATCGTGCAGGGCGTTGTCTCAGAGACAAAGCCAGATGTGGTGGTTGCAATCGATGCACTTGCAGCGCGGAGCGTGCGGAGGTTGAACCGGACGATCCAGATCACAGATACGGGAATTCACCCGGGATCCGGAGTAGGAAATCACAGGAATGGTCTCACGGAAGAAAATCTTCAGGTGAAAGTGATCGGGATCGGCGTGCCGACAGTTGTGGATGCGGCGACGATCGTGCATGATTCAATGGAGCACCTTCTGGATGCATTGGAGGAAACGGAGCAGAAGGAATTTCTGGAGGAGATGATCGCACCGAATCTTTACAGTATGTTTGTGACACCGAAGGATGTGGACGAGACGGTGAAATATCTGAGCTTTACGATCTCAGAAGGGCTGAATATCGCTTTTTCTGAAGTGTGATCGCATGCAGTGGAAGTGGATTCTGTAAATGGAAGGAAGAGTAACAGGAACGGGCATAATTCCGGGGCTTTTATCATAGGATACCTTGAAAGAGGTGATTCTGTGACAAGGACCCGGAAGACGATCTGTACTCTCATGTGCCTGGCTTTTTTTGCTGTGCTGGCAGTGATGCCGGGTTCTTTTATCCTGCAGAAAAATGTGTACAGGCAGCTGCCGCTGTTTCGATTTCTTGAGCGGAAAGCTGCCCGTGATTTCCAGCGGAAAGACCCCGATACGTATGCGAAGATTGTGGAAAACCATACGGAATCTCTCGGCGCGATGGTGGAAAAAGAGAATGAAGAGGTGCGGGACGAGCAGGAGAAAGCCGTGGCGGAGAATTCTGTGGGACAGGCTGAAGATGTAGAGAGAAAAACAGAAGATGTGGAGCCAACAGAGACGACAGAAGGTGTGAAGAAAACAGAGTCGACAGTTACAGCGGAGGCAGAACCGGGACAGGCACAGACAGAAATAAAGACAAAAGAAGAGGATAAACAGCAGCAAAAAGAGCCTTCTGAAGATGAAAATATAAAACAGACAGAAAAAGATTCTGAAAAAGAAACAGATAAATCTCAGCAGGACAAACCTGCCACTGTCATACCGGAAGTAACGCAGACTATCTTGGCTTCAAACAGCATACAGCCTGCACCGCGCATCGACCTCTCACCGCAGACCCTCGCAGATTACGACTACCTCATGAATCAGTTTTTCATCGTAGATTCACAGACCACTACAAATGCAGATCAGTTAAATGCAGCAGAACTTCTCGGAGAAGACCTGACCATACAGAAAGATGCCGCGAAACCGCAGATTTTGCTCTATCATACACATTCGCAGGAAGCTTTTGCGGATTCAAGAGAAGGCGCGGTTGAAGATACGATCATCGGTGTGGGAAATTACCTGACAGAACTACTGGCTAAAAACTACGGATATCAGGTGATTCACGTGACAGAAGCCTTCGATATGGAAAGCGGCGAGCTGGACCGCAGTGCCGCCTATGATTATGCGGGACCGTATCTGGAAATGATTCTGGAAGAAAATCCTTCGATAGAAGTTGTGATCGACCTCCACCGTGACGGCGTGCCCGAAAACCGACACCTCGTGACTGAGATCAATGGAAAACCAACCGCGCAGATCATGTTTTACAATGGACTGAGCTATACGATCGCGCGAGGAAACCTTACTTATCTGCCGAACCCATACATTCAGGACAACCTGGCGTTTTCATTCCAGATGGAATACCAGGCGGCACAGTATTATCCAGATTTTTACAGAGGTATCTACCTCGCCGGATACCGTTACAACCTCCACCTGCGCCCAAGATCCGTCCTCGTCGAAGCCGGAGCCCAGACCAACACCGTCCAGGAAGTAAAAAACGCTATGGAGCCATTCGCAGATATTTTAAACCGCGTACTGCAAAATTAAAAATGGAATCCTGGAATATAAAAACATATCATAACTGGTAACAAAGCAATCTGTTTTGATATATACAAACGTATGTTCTTGATATATGATTTTAAATGTAAATTAATTCCGGAAAATTTACATTATCTAAAATAAAATCATATAAAAGGAGAACATACAAATGACAAAAGAAAAAATTACACGCTCAGAATTAAAAGAGAAACGTACAGCAAACCGTAAGGTGTTCGAAAATCAGGATCACTCCCGAACAGTAGAAATCTATATGGAACCAGTCCATTATGAAGATGAGGATGGAAGCTGGAAAGAAATGGATGACACATTAGAGGAAGTTGCATTTGGAAGAAGTATTGGCGGAACGGGAAACAGAAAATTCTGCAATAATAAAGGCAAGCTGGCGATTCAGCTGATGGACAGTGCAGAACCGGCAGCAACGGCATCACTTACAATGGACACTTGTGCTCTACGATGGGGAATGGAAGGTGCAGCGGCTTCTGTTAAAGCTGAAAAAACAGAAGCGATTCTTCTTAAATCAGAAAATCTGGAAGAGAATATTTGCCGCATTACATTTCTCCCGAATCAGATGTGGTTGAAAGCCCAGGAACGTATCTACCCAGTTGTGATCGACCCGGTAACAACTACATCAAAGAAAGCTTCCGAAATCTATGATGCCCATGTGGATTCTCTGTATGAAGAGGATAATTTTCAGAAAAGTATTATTCTGAAAACGATGGGAGGAGATGAAGTACAGAGAAGCTTTATACGTTTTGAGCTTCCTGAAATGAAAACCGGAGATATGGTAGTGAGTGCCAGACTGGTGCTTGTATCTCTGGCAGAGGACAACAAAGAACGTACTGTAGAAGTACATAAAGTTCTTCATGCATGGAACTCGAATTCTATTAACTGGTATAATAAGCCGCTGTACTCTGAAACAATAGAAGATCTGTGCTGTTATAAAGGCGATAAACAGAAATATATCACCATGGATATCACCCGTATGGTGAAAGACTGGTATCAGAATGGTGGAAACTATGGTCTGATGCTGAAAGACGATTATGAATTATCTGGATATACAGAATTTCTTTCATCCGATTGTGACAATGGATACCAGGATATGAGACCGAGAATTGATATTTCTTATGTGAACTATTCTGGTCTGGAAGATTACTGGACTTATCACAGTCAGGATGCGGGAAGAGCCGGGACAGTTCATGTGAATGATTATAATGGAAATCTGATCATGATTCATGACACGATGAACACAGAAGGCAGCCTTGAGCCTATGGCACTTTCGCATGTGTATAACAGTAACAACTGTGCCACAGATCTGGGATATGGATATGGATTTGCACTGAACTATCATCAGACACTGGTAAAAACAAAGATTGGAGGCACTGATTATTACAAACATACAGACGGAGATGGTACGATTCATTATTTTTATTATGATTCTACTGAGAAGAAATGGAAAGACGAATCTGGTCTGGAGCAGACTCTCACAATTCACACGGATGGAACAGAGCAGCTTGTAATTCATGACAAAGAAGATAATCAGCTCCGGTTCCGTAATGGATGGCTGGTAAAAGTTCAGGATAAAAATGGAAATTGTTTATCCATATCCTGGGCAGAGCAGAGAATCATTTCCATTACAGATGGATCAGGAAGAAAAACAACGCTTGATTACCTGTTAGACAATAATGGAAAACGTACTACACTGACACAGATTACAGGTCCTTCCGGAAATAAAAAGACATTTACTTACGGCAGCGGCAATCTTACAGGCATTACAGATATTGACGGCGAAAAAGTAAAATACGTCTACAATGGAAATCATATGCTGACAGAAGTTCATAATATTGACGGATATTCTGTAAAATACGGTTATTACGGAACAAAACCTTATCGTGTAAAGAGTATTACAGAATATGCCGGAACACAGAAGGGCAACAGTCTGTCTCTGACTTATGGATACAACAGCACGAAGTTTACAGACAATAAAAAACGAAGCGAAATATACCGTTTTAACAACAGCGGAAACCTGATTCACATTCATGATGGATTCGGACATGCAGCCAGTGGAAAATATAACTGCAGTGGAAATCATGTGAATTGCCTGGAAAATGCAACAAAGTTACAGACAAATGTTGTTCAGCTTCTGAAAGATCCGATCATTCAGGCTGCAACGTGTGGCTGGAAAACAGAAATCAGTTCAGATGGCAGCGGAAAGACTGAAATCAATACGAATACTGCGTTATGTAAAGTTGGCAATCGATCATTAAAACTGGAGAGCACGGCAAAGACAGGATCTGTATGCTGGTATCAGGATGTGTCACTTCTCAAAGGACAGACATACACAGTTTCTATGTTTGTAAAAGTTACAAAAATGGATCGTGCATCAGACGGTGCAGTGTTCTTGAGAGCAAAATATCAGGATAAGGATAATGTATGGCATTATGAAGACAGTGAACAGCTGAAATCGACAACAACAGATTTTATCCATCTGCACAAAACATTTACACTTCCGGCAGATATTGTAAAAACTTCTGTGAGAGTTTATCTGGTGGCAATGCATACGATCTGCACAGTATATGGTGATATGGCACAGCTGGAAACAGGAAGTACAGTCAGCCGCTGCAATCTGGTGGATAATGGAGACTTCCATCTTGGAACCACATCTGGTTTTACAAAAACAGGAAGTTTTGAGGATGGACTGACTTCTGTTGGAACCTCTAATATTATTCCGGTGCAGAGTGCAATCGTCGTGTCTGCTGCAAAGAGTACAGTCTATGCAACTCCATCCTTAAACGGCACAAAGGTTGTGGAAGTGACAAAAGGTACACATCTGTATGCACTCTGTTATGAGAAAAATGAAGATATCTACTGGTACAAGGTACGTACTGCGGCAGGAAAGCGGGGATATCTTCATGGTGGTCATGCAACTGCGTATCTGGGAGGCAATACAGGAGACCATTCGGCAGTGGTTGGAGTTTCCGGTGCGGTTTTACGATCTTCAGCATCGGACAGCGGAAGCATTGTAGAAGAAGCAATTCCAAGAGGAACATGTGCGGCGGTGCGTTCTGTAAAAACAGATGCGGATGGAAAAAACTGGCTCTATCTGGGAATGCAGATTGATAAAAAACGCTATACCGGATACATGAAAGAAGATTCTGCTTTGTCCCATCCAGATATTGCACATTAAAGCAGGAACCGGCAGTATACCGTCTGGCATCAGAAACAGTCACAGAAGGTGTCGGAGGACTGGAAAAACATATTTTCCGCTTTATGGGTGAGCCGAAAGTATCCAAACGACTGACAAAGGTTCTGGATCTTACAGGAAAGAAAGGCGATACCTTCATGGTAAACGCATGGGGAAGGGGAACCTGTCTTTCGAAAACAGACAATGATAAGAATCGCCGATTTGGTGTCGAAGTTGTTTTTGTGGCAGCAGATGACACAACTGATGTGCATTACACAAATTTCAGCCCGGATATTCTGGACTGGCAGTTCCTGAGTGATATTTATGTCGCCAAGAAAGACTACAGCAAAGTAAAAATTTCCTATACTTATTGCAAAAATGCAAATACAGCGTATTTTGACGGTCTGTCTCTTTATCGTGAAGAGTTTGGACAGACCTATACATATGATGATAAGAACAACCTGGTTTCAGCGGTAGATTCTCAGAAGAATGCAACAAAATTTGAGTACAATGCCGGAAGTGATCTGACGGGTATTACAGATCCGAAGGGAAGCAAATACACTTACACATATGACAAAAAACATAATGTGATCAGTGGAAAATCTTCTATGGGAATTCTGAACCGACTTGTCTACGATGATAAAGGAAATATTACACGCAGCGGAGTTGTGAAGCCGGATGAAACGGAGAAAGGCATCTGGGTGGAACGTACTTTTACTGCTGACAAGAACCATGTATCAGCTGTGACCGATGCAGAAGGAAATAAAGTACAGTATGAATGGGATACATCCAGAGATCTGCTCCGCTCACTGACGGATGGGGAAGGAAACAAGCTTTCCTATGGTTATGATAAGGCAGAACGTCTTATATCTGTTTCTCAGAATGTAACGGTTGATGGAAAAAAACAGGTGGTAAAAAACATCTACACCTACACAAAAGACAGGCTTGCGGGGATTGAGCATAATGGATTTAGCTATGGATTTACCTATGACGTGTTTGGAAACACTGCTGCTGCATCAATTGCAGGTAATCAGGTGGTTTCTTATGAGTACGAAGCACAGAATGGAAAGCTGCTGAAAACAATTTATGCAAATGGCGATGAAATTCGCTACACTTACGACACACAGGATCGTTTTTCTATAAGCTATCTGAAGCCAGCAGGATCATCAGAACAGCGACTGAACAGTTATATTTATAATAAAGAGGGAAGCCTTTGCAAGGTGACAAATCATTTATCTGGCAAAACTTATGAACTGGATTATGATTTCCTTGACCGACTGATGCGTGTACGTGACGAAAGCGGCGTATGCTATGAATATACTTATGATGCAAATAATCAGATGATCAGAATGTTCCATACAGATGGCAGAGCAAAACTGACAACAGGATATACCTATGATAAGGATGGACGAGAAAAAGAAGTTCGTGTGGCAGGTAAATTTACCAGATCTACAGATTATGACAATCTTGGAAGAGTAACCAAACAAAGTTTTTCTGCGGAGAACGGTGATACAAGTATGTCTATGACATATAAATATCCAGATGCAGAGAAAAATAAAGAATACGCATTACCGTCTGAAATGGATGTACAGGAATGCAGCTACAGTTATAAATATGATCGAAACGGAAATATTACGGAAATTCAAAGAGTACCACATAAGGGTTCGACAGAGAAAATTTTAAAAGACACCTTCCAGTATGATGAACGTAATCAGCTGATTCGTGAAAACAGTCAGAGCCAGGACAAAACAATTGTCTATGCATACGATCAGGGTGGCAATCTGAAGTCTGTAAAAGAATATGCGTACACCGAGGGAACCTTACCGGAAACTCCGGTTCACGAGGAAACTGGTACATACAGTAGCACATGGAAAGACCAGCTCCTGAATTGGGATGGTACTGCCATGACTTATGATGCAGTCGGCAATATGCTTACCAGGGGAGATACTGTTTACACATGGACGATGGGACGTAAACTTGCCTGTGTAGATAATGGTAGAAAAGCTCAGTATTTTTATGATCATACCGGTGCCAGAGTGAAGAAAGTGGTGGATGGCGTTATCACAAATTATCATATGGCAGGAGATCTGCTTGCATCTGAAACCTGTAATGGAGGGACTACATGGTATGTTTATGATTCAGGTGCAAATCTTGTGGCAATAATTATTGCTGGAAAATACTATTACTACGTGAGAAATGTTCAGAATGATATTGTGGCACTGGTTGACGATTCTGGAAAAACTGTAGTAAACTATGTTTATGACAGTTGGGGAAAACTGTTAAGCATTACCGGCAGCCTCAAAGACACCGTAGGCATCCAGAACCCATTCCGCTACAGAGGTTATTATTACGACAATGAAACAGGAATGTACTATCTCAAAAACCGGTATTATGACCCGGGGTTGAGAAGGTTTATTGGGTCTGATGCAATAACAACAGTGGAAGCATCATTAGAAACTTTTCATAATAGAAATCTTTATATTTATTGTAACCAGAATCCAATTGTAAGAAGCGATAGTAAGGGTAATATATGGCAGGTGTTATTGGCCGGAGCAGTCGGTGCTGGAATTTCTCTCGGTTATCAGTTAGTATTTGAAAAAAAAGAGTTGAACATGAAAACTGTTGCACAGGCTACGTTAGATGGTATTGTAATGGCAGTAGGTGCGAGTGCTGCAACGGTAGGATGGCAAATTGTCACAAATGTAGCAACAAGTGTGATAAGTGGAATTATGAACGAAGATGATGGTATGGAAATTGCGTGTCAGGCTACAGTTAGTGGAGCTCTTGCATATTTTGGTGGCAAAGGAAATGACTTTGCAGGCATAGAAGCTAAATGGAAATTTAAAGTTAGTAGTAATGCTGAAGTAAAGGACATAAATATAAGAACGCAGTTAAATGAAATTGCAGGAAATCAGTTCAAACGAAAAACTAAAAGAGGAATTTATAATATGACTAGTTCGACAGTAAGAGGAAATGGGGCTTCAAGAGGTGTCTCAAAAGGATATTCTGGTTATATGGGACCGATTATAGGAGAAGAACGGAGATATAATGGAAAAGTTACGATATATTCACATTTGTATTATGGAAAAGACAAATCAATTGTAAAGCGTGTATATAAGATCGTATGATGTTATCCCGAATCTTCATCTGAAAGGAATTAGGTGAAAAGATGTGTTGGAGTTAATAAAAGAAATCATAGTAGTTATATTGGCGATTGATATAATTTGTAAAGGGTGTCAGAGACACATGCTTAGGCCGTATAGTAAGGGAGGGAATATTTTTAGTGATGAAAATACTCGAATTGCAATGCGTGAGAATGCCTCAAATCCGTTATTTGTAAAAGGACATTTCAGGAAAAATTATAAGAGAAATATATATAGAAAAATGTCAAATTTGAACAATGTCATTAACTTTATCAAAAAGCAGAAATC
>NZ_FR886660.1:0-772 GCF_000436615.1 Blautia sp. CAG:237 | reverse complement strand
CAGATACAAGTTTTGAACATAATTATAAGGGATGCAGGGCGAATAAGATTGCTGTGGGTGGATACAAATACAGTTATGCTCTGACAGAAGCGCAGGCATTAAAAGAAGCAGAAGAAACACTCGCAGTCCTTGACGGGCGCGAACTGGATCTTCCGGTATTCTATGATCTGGAATGGGAGAAACAGAGAAAACTTGGAAAAGAGGCAGTCGAGAAGATTGCGGTGGCTTTTCTGGATCATATCAAAAAAGCAGGATACAGGGTCGGAATTTATTGTAATGTAGACTGGTATCAGAATGTTCTGAGTACAAAATTGAAATCCTATGACTTGTGGCTTGCCAGATACCCGGCAAATGATGATGGAACTGTGCAGACACGCCTTAAGCCGGAGCAGGGAATCGGCTGGCAGTATTCCAGCAAGGGAAAAGTTGCCGGGATCAGCGGAAACGTGGATATGGATCTGTTTTACAAAGATTATAAAGAAAAAGCAGAAGAGAAGAAAAAAACTACAGGAAATAAGTTGGAGAAACACATAAAACTTGGAAATTATTATGCCAACTATGGCGGTAAGAAACCGTATCTGGAAAAAAAGAGCAATGCATATCTGGATGATTTTACCAGAAATGCCGGCAGCAAAAACTATACGAAATTTGCCCGTGATGTCAATAACTGGGGACAGCCTGGATGCCAGGGGCAGCCGTGGTGTGCAGTTTATCAGTTCTGGAAACTGGTCAAAATATTTGGCCTGGCGAGGGCACTGCAGATCATGGGTGG
>NZ_FR886659.1:0-18367 GCF_000436615.1 Blautia sp. CAG:237 | reverse complement strand
TTTTCATATAATTTATTTGAAGTAGCACAATAGGTTAATTTTGGTGCAAAAACAATATGATACTTACAATTCCATTTTGTATGTGATAAACTATTACTATTCATATGGATACCTCCTCTGTTAAATAATGCGGTTGCGAACCTATCATTATTATAATACTGTAAGCTGAAGCAACTTCAACCACCAGCACAGCAAGTGGTTTATTTGTTTTTCAAAGTTTCGTTTTTCGGATCACGAAAAACTCCACAATGCAAAACCGGGCTTTGCCCTAACAAACAAAAGACTGTCACAATAGATCTTAGTTCTACTGTAACAGTCTTATTTAACATACTTTTATGATATGTTTATTGTAATAATTATTCACTTCGCTGTCAATGCTTTTGAAAAGCATTTCACAGAATCTTCATTTTTCCCGTATACATTTCCCATACAAATGGCCTATTCCCACGAAAGTATAAATCAAACCATCCTTTTTTCGTATCTCAGATGACTCTTTTCTCTCTAACTTTCAATTAGACCATCCTTTTCAAGCTAATTTTATGGCTCAAATTTCAATTACTATATATTAAGTCATCTAATTAACTGAATTGCAGATGACCAAATTCAAACTTACTATCTCACAGGTCATTTTGAGTCCTATTTTGAGATGACTTCACCTGTACTTATTTCTTAGAAGGTCATTTTGAAATCATTTTGGGGATAGTCTGATCACTACTTTCTATCTGGCAGACCATTCCTCTGTCTTCTTTATTCTGCTTTTATTGCCCAGCGCATCTTTGTGGAGCGGGCGCGGCCATTCTGGGCGCATTCCTGGGCGGATGGACGGATGACGTCTTTGGCGTAGTCGGAATAGATTCCTGCTTTGTATCCGGCTTTGAGGGCTTTTTTGACCAGTTTGTCCTCGCCGGAGTGGAAAGTCAGGATTGCCACGCGTCCGCCTGGTTTGAGGGCATCTGGAAGTTTTTCCATGAATTCGTAGAGAACTTCAAATTCACGATTCACATCGATCCGCAATGCCTGAAAAACTCGCTGGCAGGTCTTCCGGATGGTATCTTTCTTTTCTTTTTCCGGAAGGAAATCCAAAGTCTTCTCTATGATCTCGCGTAATTTCGTCGTAGTATCCACACGTTTTCCCTTGCGGATCTCATCGGTGATGGCTTTTGCGATTTCTTCGCAGTACGGCTCGTCGGAATTCTCATACAGCATTCCAGCAAGTTCGTCACGGCTGATCTTGTCCAGCCGCTCGGCTGCGCTGATTCCTTTTTCCTGATTCAGTCGAAGATCCAACGGTCCGTCTGCACGGAAGGAAAAGCCGCGCTTCGGGTTGTCGATCTGCATGGAAGATACACCAAGGTCAGCAAGAATGAAGTCAAACCCTCCTGCTTCCTTTGCAATCTCATCAATCGTGCAGAAATTCTGAAGCTTCACTGTCAGGATATCCTCACCGAAGCCCTGGTCAGCAAGACGTTTGCGGGTTTTTGCTGATTCTTCCGGATCTACGTCCGTCGCGTACATATGTCCTTCTCCATGCAGGCACTCCATCATTGCTTTGGTATGACCGCCATATCCAAGTGTCGCATCAAACCCGGTCTCACCTGGCTGGATCTTAAGAAAATCAAGGATTTCGTTTACCATGATCGAAATGTGCATTCCCGCAGGTGTGTTTCCTTTGCTGATGACATGCTCGATCGTGTCTTTGTATTTCTCTGGATTCAGTTCCTTATACTTCTCCTCGAATTTGCGTGGATATTTTCCTTTGTATCGTACTCTTCGTTTGTGTGGTGTCTGTGTTTCCTGTCCCATATCGTTCTCCCTGTCTTTGTATTTTTATTGAAGATTACATTTTTTCTTTTATAAATTTTGTTACTGTTCACTCCGTTCACAGCAACTTGGACAAAATGCATTCCAACTCACCTTCGATGGCAGCGTTTTGCCCCGTATGTCCCGGGATTTTGTCATCTTCATGACAAACACCTCAGGGAATATTACCTGTCTACAGTTATAAACTTTTCTACTATATCAAGTGCTGTCTCACTCATAAAGCCGCCCCATCCATGTCCGGCATTCTTAAATTTGACAAATTCCACTTCCTTATCCATTCGTTTCAATGCCTCATATAAAATGCAGGACTGATTAAACGGAACCAGCGGGTCGCTGCCGCCATGCATAATAAGGATTGGCGGTGTCTTACGATTGCGGCGCAGATGTACCACGGGATTTGCCGGGTAAGCATCCTCTGGATGATCGTGAAGTGCTTTTCCACCGATCAATACTCCTGACGGACTGTCTGCGGAATCATGATCGATCGCAGACGGATACTGTGACGCTGCCACAAGATCGGTCGGTCCGAACCAGTCTATGATACAATCTACTTCGGTTGTTGTCTGCGGATATTTTTCCGGAAGATATTCTGCATCTCCGGTAATTCCTGCCATCAGGGCAGTATGCGCTCCGCTGGAATCACCCCAGAGTGCCACCTTACTCGCATCAATCCCATAATGAGCTCCATTCATCCGCAGGAAACGAATGGCTGCTTTGGTGTCTATTACCTGAGCCGGAAACGGTGCAAGCTCACTTTCTCTGTGCTCCACGATCGCCACGGCATATCCTCTTTCACACATCCGCACCAGTGTCGGAAGGCTCTGAAACAATTTCTGCTTATGCCATGAAGATCCCTGCACATATACGATCAGCGGCCACTTCAGATCCTGTCCGTAGACCAGCGGTGTCATGATCTGAAGGTGAAGTTTCTTTCCGCTGTGCTCTGCATATTCTACATCCGGATAAAGTTCTGTGCAGTATCCGAAGGTGTCCTTTACTTCTATTTCTTTCACTCCCTCCGGAAGTTCCTCACTTTCCGGGAATCGCATTTTTTCCATCGGGGACAGTATTTTTTTCACGTTTTTCCTCCCGTATGTCTATTCTTATTTATACATTATTTCATATTTCTGATTTTAGATTATCATACCATGTCGTCCTGCTCATCACAACTATAAATCTACTGACCAGCAGTGTCCCCCAATGACCTCAAAATAATCAACGTCAAATTATGCCACCAAATTTTCAGGTCAAAAGTGCCCCGTAAAAGAGCAAGTATAGAGCAGGTCCACAAATTCATGGGCTGCTAATGACTCTGAGAACAACAATTGCAAAGAAAGTCCACAAAAACTAAGTAAAGCAGATGGTCTGAATAGAAGCAAGTACTCTAGAAGTCAATAAATCTACCGAAAATGGATGGTCTAAGCAAATACAAGTACTAACATGATCCCTCATCCGAAGCTCCACAAACTGTCCCCTTATTTTTTCTTTAAATTGCCTCTTTATTCATGTACAGTTCTGTTGTAAAGTATACCCAATCAAAAAGCATAGGAAAAAGGAAGGTTAAGTAAGTTTCCGTTACTGAGAAAAACTATACAGTAACACTTCAAGTACTCTTACCTTCCGGGAAAGGAACAATTATCATGGCAAACACAAATGTACAGACAGCAGCAAACGACAGGGAGTTTACTTCTTCCGTTCAGTTTCTTACTGTAACAGCAATCTTTGTAGCACTTACTTACATCTTTACAGCATTCATCAACGTTCGTCTTCCGATCGCAGCAAACGGAGGACTCATCCATCTCGGCAACGTTCCGCTGTTCATCGGCGCGATCATCTTTGGCAAGAAGACCGGTGCGATCGCTGGCGGTGTTGGAATGGGACTGTTTGACCTGCTTTCCGGATGGACTTTATGGGCCCCATTTACTTTCGTAATCGTTGCTCTGATGGGATTCACTGTAGGAAAACTTACTGAAGACGAAAAACACCAGAACTTCAAATGGTATGTGATTGCAATCGCAGCGGCCTGTGTGATCAAAGTTGTTGGATACTACATCGCAGAAGTTGTTATTTACGGAAACCCGTTCTCACCTGTTACTTCTATTCCTGGAAACCTGGTACAGATCGGTGTTGCAGCAGTCATCACACTTATCGTGATTGCACCACTGAATGTTGCCGCTAAAAGAACAGGTTTAAAAAAATAATAAAAAGAAAAAGGACTTGATCTTATGTATAAAATTATGACACCGGGTCCGACGCAGGTTGCCGAAAACGTGCGTCTCGCCCGAAGCAGAGAATGTACAAACCCTGATCTCGATGAGAGCTTTGTAGAATTTTACAAAGAAACCTGTGAAGAGATCAGCCGCCTTCTCCACACCGACAACGAAACTCTTATCCTCGGCGGAGAGGGAATCCTCGGTCTGGAGGCTGCCTGTGCCTCCATGACGGAACCTGGCGACCGTGTCCTCGTACTGGATAACGGTATCTATGGCAGGGGATTTGCTGATTTCGTTTCCATGTACGGCGGATGTCCGGAACTCTATTCCAGAGATTACCGCGAAACTCTCGATGTGCAGGAACTTGAAGCTTTCCTCAAAGAACATCACGATTACAAATATGCAACCGTTGTCCACGGCGACACACCAAGTGGTATGCTGAATGATGTTTCCGCAATCTGTCCGCTTCTCAAGAAATATGGCATCATGACTGTTGTCGATTCCGTATCTGCATCCTTCGGTGAGCCGATGCGCATCTCCGACTGGCAGATTGACATCATGTGCGGCGGTTCCCAGAAGGTCGTCTCCGCACCTCCAGGACTTACTTTCGTAGTCATCAGTGACGATGCAAAGAAAGCCATGACAGAGCGCAAGACACCGATTGCGTCTTTCTATGCAAACCTGACCACTTTTGCACATTATTATGAAGAAAAGTGGTTCCCGTACACCATGCCGATCAGTGATATCTACGGACTTCGCGCAGCGATCGACAATATCGCCGCTGACCCGGATATCCTCGCACGACACGAAAAGATCGCTGAGGCTTCCCGCAAGGCGATCACCGAAGCTGGACTTTCCCTTTATCTTAAGAGTGGATTTTCCAGTACAGTGACTGTATTTGAAGTACCGGAAGGAACTACTGCAGCCGCCATTCTCGATGGTGTCAAAAAAGATTACAATATCATGCTTGCAGGTTCTTTTGATGTACTTGCAGGCAAAGTCATCCGCATTGGACATATGGGAAATAATGCTGATTTTTACAATGTCCGTGAGGTTTTTGCCGCATTGGACGGAACTCTTGCCAAACTCGGTGTTCCGCTTAAAGCAAGCATGGAGGAAATTTTCTGCGACAGCATGAAATAAAGAGCATCTGAAACACGGATATTGATAGAAACAATATGAAATTAGAGATTCTGTTTTACAAAATGTTCTGTAAAGAACTGAAAGAAAAGAGGCACTTTTACTATGAATAACAACCTGAAAAAATTAATCCTCGCTGCTTTATTTGCAGCACTTTCCTGTGTGGCAACCATGTCCATCCGTATCCCAACTCCGGGAACAGGCGGATACATCCATCCGGGTGATGCCATCGTCATCCTTTCCGGTGTGATCCTTGGACCTGTATGGGGATTTTTTGCAGGCGGCATTGGTTCTGCACTTTCTGACCTGATCGGCGGATATTTCGTTTATGTACCGATCACTTTCGTGATCAAAGGACTGGTTGCACTGGTTGCCGGACATCTGTATCAGAAAATCGGCAAAACTCAGAAGAGCCGTTACGTTGCAGTCGTTCTCGGCGGTGTTGCAGACATCATCCTTGTTGCAGGTGGATATTTCGTATGTGAATACTTCATCTACGGTGCAGGTGCTGCTGCCAGCATCCCGGCAAACATCATCCAGGGTATCGGCGGACTTGTTATTTCCTGCATCCTCTATCCGATCCTGATCTCCATCCCGAATGTACGTCAGATGACTGTCGCGACACGGTAAAAATGCAAATTTCGGCATCAAAAAAGCATTATTTGTATGAATCGATGTTGATAATCCAATTAAATGGCTGTATTGTGCATCGGGAAATCGAGATTAACGTATAATCGATGCCAGTCATTTAATATAGCATATGCAACAGGCATCGAGGAACAGATTTCTCATCTGTCTCGATGCCTGTTAACAATTAACTTAAACTTTATCTACTATTTTGTGGATTTTAGTTCCATGCTTTGATGCTCTTGGCATCTTCATGGAATTGAAATCCTTTTTATATTGCGATCAGATAAAGTACTCGATGACTTCCTCCGGTACGGTTCTGGTCTTTTCGTTATAGATGAGGACTGCTTCCCGCTCTTCCAATGGACCGAGGGAATAGATTTCTTTATTTTCCTGGTTAAAGTATTTGAATGGAACAATACGGTTGTAAGCTCTTGGATGATCTTTGTCGATCAGGATGTCTTTCTGCTCATAGGATTCATCCCAGTAATACGGATCAAAAAGAAGGATATTTCCATTCTCCACTCCGGTCATCAGGACATAGTGCTCTTCGTCCAGATACAGACGGACAACTGCCACGCCGCCGTGGTTCAGTGCATGATTGATGCGGCTCTCCTCACTTATGTACACGCTTCGTCCAGACAGGTATTCACTGCTCACGGACATGATTCCAAGCTCTCCGTACTCATTTAGCCAGTTGCTCAGGAACATCATCGCGGCTCTGGATGTTCCCCTTTTCCCCGGGATACCTTCCTTGCTGTGGCAGTCCAGGCAGTAGAGCATGGTATTTCGGATCGCCTCCGGCGGGATTTCCTCCCGTTCAAATAAATAGGCGATCGCATTCATCATGGATGTCGGCCCGCAATCGTATTCAGATAACTGGTAATGTAATGGATTTTTCATAATAAAATCCCTCTCTTCGGTAAAGTTTCAATGCAACCAGTTTATACCAAACCGCTGCTTTTGTAAACCGATGAGAGTGATGATTGTGTTGCTGTTCACTTTATTCACAGCAACTTGGTCAAACTGCATTCCAAATCACCTTCGGTGATAGCATTTTGCCCCGTATATCCCGCGACCATGATCTTCTGCATGACGTATTTCTTAACTTCTTCATCGATTGCAATAGCAGACCAGCTCTGTCCGTCAATGCCGATTCCTGCGATATCATCCGGTGAAACACCGCTGGAACTGATCACTGTCCAGATAGCCTTGCACACAGCCTCCCACCATTCATCCGGATTCTGTTCTGCCCAGCCCGGGTGTGGGTAGTACACCGGATAACCTTCTGAAACTGCCGCTTCTACTTTGCCGTCTTTTCCAAATAACGCAACTTTACATGCACTTGTTCCTATATCAATCCCCAATAAATACTGTTTCGTCATGAGCTTTTTCTCCTTCTCTGGTCATAGATCCTTTTTTCTGTTTCTTTACGGAATATACGTTAAAAACTGGATCTTGCGGAAAGATGAATCACTCAGGAAACATTCGTGTGCGTGCTCCTGTTCATAGAGGATCTTGCCAGGAAGGGCATTGCGTTCTTCATCGGCGGCAATCTGCTTCTGTACCACATCTTCTCTGGCGGCATCAGGGTTATAATTGACCAGACTCAGGAGAAAAACGCGCCGGTCGCTCTCGGTCCGCTGGGAGATCTGGAATTCCTCTGCCAGCTCTGTGAGGCTTATTTCCTGTTCTGTTTTGCTCAATTTCCGGATCATGGAAACAATTCTTTTGTTCATACGATGTTCTTCCTGTGATTTTTTTATTTACATGGTTTTCTTTCTATGGAGCAGTTATTTATAGTTTTCTATGTATGCCAGGATCTGCTCCGGATCGTCCATGAATGCACAAAGTTCCATATTGGAAGCATCCATAAATTTCTCGTCTGCGGTATGCTGAAGAAGTGCCTTCATTCCATCGTAATAGCCATTGATATTGTAAAGGACGATCGGACGGTCCAGCCTGTGCAGACTTTTGAGTGTCAGGATCTCAAAAAACTCTTCATAAGTTCCGATCCCGCCTGGTGTTACGATCGTTGCGTCTGAACGTTCCTCAAGGAGTTTCTTGCGCTCGCGCATGGTTTCTGTAAAAATAAATTCGCTGCAGTTCTCATAGAGAACTCCCGGCTTGTCAAAGAAACGTGGAGCAATGCCGAGAATATAACCGTCTTCGGAATCAACGCCTCTGGCTGCTGCTCCCATCATTCCGGTCGCTCCGCCGCCAAACACAAGGCCATGCCCCCGCTTTGCCATCATTTTGCCAAGTTCTTCTGTTTTTTCATAATAGATCTGCTCCAGTTCTGCGCTGGAGGCTCCATAGATGCATATGTTCATAATTTACTCCAATCCCGCGAAAAATAACTCGTAAAAATCATCTTCACCTTCCAGCATCGGAGAATTTTCCCCGCCGCCATTGGTGCTTCTGCGCATGGTGGCATAAAATTCTTCTCCGGCGGTGATGAGGTCCATGTCATAGATCTCGTAGCCCAGTTCACGGCATTTCTGGCAGAATGCGCTGAGCGGCTGTGCATCCTTACGTGTTTCCAGAAGCTCTGCCCGAAGGTTTTCGTCGCGGCGGGCTTTGCTTTTTAGTTCGTCTAGCATTTCTGTAATTTCCATGATGTTTCCTCCTTTGATCAATGGATGTGCCACAGCACTTCCTTTATATGCAATACAAATGCAAAATGCAGACATACACCAGCGTATATGTCTGCACTACTTTTCTGATTCTGTGGTGTTGTCTGAATATAAGATACCACATCTTCCTTATGTAATTCAATAACTTTCAGAACAACACACATCCCGTATAAGTAATCGTTCTTGTTCCATAGTAATATTTCAGATCATTATCCCGGCATACCTGCGTCACAAACAATCCGTAAGCTTCCATGGAAGAAATCGTTTTTTCCGGGAAACGACAAGGTTCCGGATATGCACATTTGGGGCAGATCCTGCAGCCTCCTGCTCCCAGCATCAGCATGTCAGGAAATACTTTCATCATCTGCTCCCGCAGAACTTTCAGATATTCTGTATGTAGCTGCTCTGTCTCTCTGTATATTCTGGTATCAATATCCCGCCGCAGCACACCTGTCGTCTGCACCAGAATACCTCTTTTATAAGCACGCATCCTGCTTTCGCATTCATCCAAAGTTCCACAGGCAGGCGGACAGGTCCAGTTGTGATTGTACGCATGACACTTATCTTCTGCACATGTCTCACGCACCAATGGCATTACCTTCAAAGTCTCCGGATTCAATACACCAGCTTCTGAAAATCCGATTTCTTTTGCTGTCCTTATCCATTTTTCTGTAATTTCGTCATCTGTCATCATCTGTTCTCACACCTCCGAAAATGCCATCTGCTTCGCAAAAGTTCTCTGGAATTGTGGCCGACTTGCCAGATCCAGCGGTTCAATTTTTTGCACCAGTTCGCCGGTCAGTGCAAACAACTTCTGATCCATGGTAATCTGACGGCATCCCATTCCGGCAGCATTACCACCAGCGATCACTTTAGAAAGCAGCGGCTCTGGTATCAGGCCGATTCTTGCTGCACTTTTTGCATTCATATAGGTGCCAAATGCGCCACACAGGATCACCCGGTCAACCTGCTCGTAAGTAATCTCAAGTTCTTCCATCATCAGTTCAATCCCCGCTGCAATGGCTCCTTTCGCCATCTGCACTTCCCTGATATCCTCTTGTGTCAGAGAAATCTGGTCTGTAACTGCATAGATCCGATTCTTCTCATCCCCATAATATGCTTTTTGAATCCTTCCCCTGCGGTTAAGGATTCCAAGATCCAGCATCACAGCAATCGCGTCGATCAGACCTGAACCACAAAGTCCCTGAACTTCCACATCCGGTACAGAAGATCCTTTTTTCAAAGTTTCTCTCCAGCCTATCACGGAACTGCATACCGTATCATCTTCCATCCAGATATGATCAACTGCGCCGGGACCGCCTCTCATACCACAACTGATTCGTCCTCCCTCGAGAGCAGGACCTGCTGCGGTAGAACAGGCTACCATTCGATCTTTATTTCCCAGAACCATTTCTCCGTTGGTTCCAATATCGATCATCAGTGTGATCTTATCCTCTTTATACATTCCCGTGGACAATACACAGCCCATGGTATCTGCGCCGATAAAGCCCGCTATATCCGGAATCGTCAGTAACACCCCGCCTGTCATATCCATAAAATAGTCAGAAAGCTTTTCTCTGACCGAATTTTTGATTGCCGGTGCAAACGGAGGATGTGTCAGATTTTCCGGATCGATCTTCAGAAAGATCTGCTGCATGGCCGGATTGCCGACAATCGCCATCGTTCCGATTTTCTCCGGTGCTTTCTTGTATTTTCCACAGAGAGTATGAACAAGATCTTCAATTCCTCGTCGGATCTTCTGGCACTGTACATCCAGCTCTCCATTTTCTGCCGCCTGGATTCTGGATATTACATCAGCTCCATAAGGATACTGAGGATTCAGCATGCTCTCCGAACCAAGGATCCTGCCGCTTTTTCCATCCAGCAAATATGCTACAACTGTGGTTGTACCAATATCCACACTGATATGACAGTCACCCTCTTTCACCGGAAATGCTGCAAATCCTGACTCCATTCCATTTACAAGGATCCCAGTACTCTTTGGTGCTTCCGGCAGAATAACGGTCACATCCTCTTCCACCTGATACTGGCATGCCAGTACTTCCTGTTTTCCCACCCTGACTTTACATTTTCCACAAAGTCCATGACCGCCACATGGTGCATCTAACAAGAGGCCGGCACTTCTGCCAGCCTCTTGAATGGACGTACCTGCGGAAACTTTTACAGAAACATGATCTGGTAAAAATACAATTTCCGGCATATGTCCTCCTTTGTCTTATTTAAAGATTCCCTTTCTGAATGCCCTGTTATATTTGCGTCCGCCCTTATCCCTCTGGGATAAAGCTTCCGCTGCATAGAGCGTTCCCATCATAAAGGAACTACATGGGTCCATGATTGCGGAATCCAGTCCAGCTTCCACCGCAACAGTCATACATCCTGCATTGACATATTTTCTTGCAGGCATGTTAAAGCTGACATTAGACAATGCTCCTGTCACTTTTACCTCCGGTGCGATCTCATGGATCTTTTTGATACAAAATGCAAAATCATCCATAGAAGTCGGTGCGGTTGCAAGTGCCATTACGCAGGGATCAATATGTAAATTCGACAGCTTTACACCAAAATGATCTGCTTTGTCGATGATGCTTTTTGCGATCTCTAACTTCTTATCCGGCTGCATGGGAATGCCCTGCTTGTCACAGGTCAGCCCGATCACATTCCAGTCAGTTCCTGCGATCAGCGGAAACAATGTCTCACATTTGGTTCCTTCTTCATTGACAGAATTGACCATACCCGGACGTTTCAGACGCCCCTCTTCAATGATACGTTTCAGCAGAAGCGGATTCGGACTGTCAATGCTGATAGGAAGATCTGTGACATCCTGGATCAGGTCGATCAGCCATACCATCGTATCATATTCTATTTCCGGTGCAGTGCTTGGCGCACAGTCAATATAATCTGCTCCTGCCGCTGCCTGTGCAGCTACACGCTCCCGGATCAGTTCTTCATTGTGATCTTCAATGGCCTGTTTGATCGAAGGAATCGCACCATTGATCTTTTCACCTATAATAATCATACTGCTGTCTCACCTCTGTTATTTCTTATGCTGCACTTGCCCAGTTTGCACATACCTGAACAGTCTTCTGCGGACTGTATGCCCATTCGTCTGCTCCCAGTGCCTTGCAGGCTTCTTCACTTACCGGGTTTCCTCCAATAATGATCTTCACATCATCACGCATACCCGCGTCTGCAAATGCGTTGATGGTATTTTTCATAGAATCCAGTGCCAGTGTCAGCACACCTGACAATGCGATGATCTTGATATTTTCCTGTTTTGCAACTTCTACTACCTTTTCAGGCGGAACATCGATTCCCAGGTCGATAACTTCAAATCCACCAGCTTCCAGCATGGCCTTTACAATATTTTTACCAATGTCATGAAGGTCATCTTTAACGGTGCAGAGGATCATTCGTCCCAGTTTTTTGTGATCTGCACCAGCCAGTGCCGGTTTAATGATATCCATGGCTTCTACCATGATCTCACCTGCGTAGATCAGGTCACCTACGAAGTACTCACCTTTTTCAAACAGGTCGCCTACTGTAGCCATTCCTTTCTGGCATGCTTCCAGTGCTTCTTTGACACCTTCTCCATTGTTATCCATAACTTCTTTCATCATATCAAGGACGGTATCCTCATCAAGATCGGCCATGGCCTGTTCTAATTCTTTATAATCCATACTGATTCTCCTCTTCATCTACAGATCTGACAATTCTGCTTTTTATAAATACAAAAGTTCCCAGGTATAAGTTCCCATCAGCCAGAAGCGGAGTTCTTTTGGAAGCTCCCACTCTTCATCAGCAAGAAGTTCATTTACGATATCCTGTAAATATTCCTGATTGGTCTGTTCTTTTTTCTCTTCACTCATGACGAACCTCCTTATTTCTGTGTCCTGCTCAGTGAATACTCATGAGCAAAATTATAGGCATCGATCAGATTCTGATTTACATCGCCCGGTGCGATCCATGCTTTGTCTGTACAGAACAGGAAACCGTCACCTGGCTGACATGCATCAATAATCTTCTTTACATCGTCTTTGATCTTTTCTGGACTGTCAGTTCTGACGGAAGCCATCTTCAGACCTCCCTCAATGATCTGGTAATCACCAAGCACTTCTTTTGCCTTGATGATATCATCATCGTCAATATGAAGGATACAGCTGTCCTTCGGCACTTCCTTGAAGCATTCCCATACATTCTCCCAGCGGCCTTCCAGCATGATCCATACTTTGGTTCCGGCAGCTGCTGCACGCTCGATCCAGAATTTCTCATATGGCCAGTAGATCTCGTAGAACTGCTTCGGACTTAAATAAGGTGCAATATGTGTCATGTGGCATGCATACGGGAACGGTGCCGGTGTGCCCTGAAGTTTCGGCAGGTTATAAGTCTCCCACAGTCTGTCACAGGCAGCCTTTACTTTGTCAGGCTGACGGCGAAGATCTGTCAATGTCCCCTTGAATCCACGTAAATAATCAAATAAAGTATCTACTGGATTTGAAAATACATCCGCGAAATTACAAATTCCAGTAATACCATATTTTTCTGCCAGGACTTTATCTGTCATCCCAAACAGAACGCCCATGGCATAAGCTTTGTCCGCAGCAATAGCTTTGATCGTCTTTTTCGCATACTCGCGATCTTCAAACAGTTTCGGATATTTTCTTGGAAGAAGTACATTTGCAACAAATCCAAATGGATCTTCGATCAGCTGATCGTACTCTCCGCGCTCCATCTGTGGCATCTGTACATGTTCCGGAGTAACTCCATCCGGTCCGAATTTGTTCTGTACCGGTTCGATGATATCGGAGATAGCTGGTGTAAACAGAGTTCCTGAAAATGTATTCGCATCTCCCCACATAACTTCAAATACATCTGTCATGGCCTTAACATATGCATTTGCATCACCGATCACATCGGTCACTTTCTGTCCTGTCCAGGCAACTTCCGCGCAGCTGGAAGCCAGCATTGTCGGAACATAATCAGCCCCCTGCCGATTCAGTGCCTTCATCAGATTGTTTTTTTTCTGTTCAAGTAAATTTTTCTCTGGCATTTCGCACCTCCGTAATAGAAACACCTTTCTCTTTGCTACATCTATATTTTATGTAACTTGTATATTTTTTTCAAGGATGTTAAGATAATTTCATCATTTTTGAACAATAGCGGAAACTGTTTAAATTTTATTTATCGTCAAATTGGAGGGATTTGAATTGGCAGACAAAAAATACGAAACGGGAATTGAAACCCGAAAACTGATCCTTGCCGAATGCAGAAAATTATTTCTGGATAAGGGTTTTCATGAAACCAGCTATAATGATATCTGCAAAGCGGCCCATGTGAACCGTGGATCGATCTACTATCACTTCAAGCAGAAAGATATGATCCGATATGAAATATTGTGGGAAATCTACACGGACAATAAAAGATTCGCAGAACAGTATACTTCTGTTTCATCGCATCAGTATGTCTTTGCCCTGTATCTGATGTGGCGGCAGATCCTGACGGATCCGAAGCTTGGACGCTTTCTGACTGACTATTACACGGACTATCCCGTCTATGTGCCACAGAAAGATCTTCCTGTTTTTATTACAACGCTTTACCGAAACAGCTTTGATGAGATTCTTCCCATTTCGGATGTGGATGATTTTACCATGGCATCTATGTATGGTTACATTGGTGTGATCTCTCAAATGGTTAAAGCCGCGCCTGAACGTTTTTCACTCAATACCCTGTTCTGGCAGGTTTTGCAGTGCTGCTTCCATATCCTGTGCATTCCTGAAGAAAAAACCAGGGAGCTTTGTGCGGATCTGGAACAATGTATCACAAAATTCTGTAATGAAAAAGCCTCTGCATAAAAATCGAGCAATGTGTATTTCTGCACATTGCTCAATCTGTAAAAACCTGTTTATCCCTAACTTCTTTCTCAATTCTGTGGTACTGTCTGGATGTACGATACCATAGCTTCCTGGTACAATTCAAGAAGCGCCTTTTTCTTTGCGCTGACTGCAAAGCCATGGATCTTCAGACCGTTTTTCTTTACATAATCGATCATATCCTGATATCTGTTCGGGGAATCTGTCGTCTGACCCATCATCGAAAGGATCTCGTCATGATCTCGGATGTAAGAAAGCATACTGATAAAATGAGTCTGCATGATTTCTTCGTCATTTGCCTCTGCTACATGGATAAGGTCTGAATTATCCAGAAGAGACAGGTACGGATATTTCTCTCTGTCCCAGCTGATGCTCATTCCGGATGGCAGTGGACAGAAACCAATGTCTGGCTCTACGAGGTAGCCATCTTCGTCTTCTGTATGGACCGCACACCAGAGGGCTCCCCATTCCAGTTCTTTCTGATCTGAAAGCTTCTGAAACCACTCGATAAAATCCTTGTAATCCATGATATCATTAATGGAAACGTAAGCGAGATACCAGTCGTTGTCATTATATCCTGCGATTTCTTCTTTGGAGTACTGAATACTTTCCTGTTTCCGGGCCTCTGTGTCCATTTTTGTTTCTTTGCCATTTTCGTCAACTTCCCACGCCGCCCATGCATCCTCGTCTCCCGGAAGGTAGAACTGCATGATCGGACGACTCAGGATATTGTTGTCATAGAGAGTAAGTTTTCCCCGCACCAGACGTCCGCTGACAGAAGTAGATCTTCCGGTCCAGCTGGTGGTCTGTGGAATAACGATGTCGTATTCGCCGTAACCTCTCGGTACGGCATTGACCTGATCCCGGTGATTGCCTGGCAGAAACAGTTCGGAATAAACAGATAGATCCAGCTCCATTCGGGTCGTGATCATTTCCTCATATTTTCCGGCAACTTCGTTTGGATCGTAATAAAATTTTGACACCGCCTTTGGTAAAATAAACACCGCACACAAAACAACTGCGAGGACTGCTGCTCCTACTGCCAGTCCCATTTTGATAAAGGCTCTGCGGATAGAGTGCTGGATTTGTTTTATGAATTGGCTGTTAAGCTCATCTTCCTGATCGTTTTGTTGTCCTGTCAGACATTTTTTATTCTCCAGTTTTCCTGCATTCTCACTCTCCAGATCTGAAAAATCTGGTATCGTTCCTTCTTCATAGAGAAATTCACTGATTGCATCCTGTTTTTCGATTTCCGCTTCTACCTGTTTCTTTGCGCTGTCTTCCAGCTTGCCTTGCTTATATAGTTTCAACAACTCACGATATGTCATTTTTCACCCTCCTCTTCCAGATATTTTTTCAGATCTTTTTTGGCCCTGTATGCCAACACGCGTACATTTTCCGGCGTGATATGTAAAACTGCCGCGATCTCTTTCTGCGACATTCCGCCAAAATACTGCATTTGGATAATTTCCCGTTTCTTTATCTCCAGTCTGCGGATTGCACGATAAAGGGCTCGCCGGTTTTCTTCTTCGAGAATTTTTTCAAGCAGATCCTCGTCTGTTTTTCTCTCCGGGTAATTCTCCTGTTTCTCCATAAGAATTTCCCTTGAATTCTTTTTCCATTGATTATAAAAAAGATTTCTCGCCACCATATAAAGCCATGCCCGCATGTTCGCGTGTCCGTCCGGCAGTGCCAGCAGCGCCTTGAGAAACGTCTCATGCAGCAGGTCTTCTGCCAGATGCCTGTCCCCGCAGAGGGAATACAGATACAGGTAAAGTTCTTTCTGATAAAGACTGTAAAGTTTTAATAAGATTTCATTATCCACATCTGCATTCCCCCTTCCCGGATTTTTTTCTCTTTCACCAATATAACATCTGAATGTGGAAAATGTTACAAAAAATCTGTGTATATCCTGTTACTGTTCACAGCAACTATATCCTCATTCCATTTACGAATCGCTTTTTTCTTTACATCTTTCGGCGGCTGTTATAAGATTAATATAGTATTTATGCCGCGGTGGAAGGCGGCGGAATGGAGAGTTTTATATCCGATTATTTTATAACACAAATCACCGCATCAGATAAGCGCGGCAACCGTCTGGTAGACGAACTACTTACGTCGGAAGGAATCCGAAGGGATGGGAATCTTGATTATACCTGTGGGATGTATGATGATGAAATGAATCTGATCGCAACAGGAAGCTGTTTTGGAAATACGCTTCGGTGTATGGCGGTCAGCCATGAACACCAGGGCGAGGGACTGATGAATTCGATCGTCCGTCATCTGATCGAGCTGCAGTTTTCCAGAGGAAATACACATCTGTTTCTTTATACGAAATGCGATTCTGCCAGATTTTTCGGCGATCTTGGCTTTTATGAGATTGCACGGATCAATGGACAGATTGTCTTTATGGAAAATAAGCGTACCGGTTTTCCCGGTTATCTGAATACTCTGGCGAAGCAGAAAGAAGATGCACCACGGGTGGCTGCTCTTGTGATGAATGCTAATCCTTTTACTCTCGGTCATCAGTACCTGGTGGAAAAAGCTGCTGCCGAAAATGATATTCTTCATTTGTTTATTGTCAGCGAAGATGCAAGCCTAGTTCCTTTTGCGGTGCGTAAAAAACTGGTCATGGAAGGGACTGCCCATCTTACAAATATCCGTTATCATGACAGCGGTCCGTACATCATCAGCAATGCGACTTTTCCAAGTTATTTCCAGAAAGATGAAAAGGCTGTGATTGAAAGCCATGCCATGCTGGATCTGACTGTTTTCACTAAAATCGCAGCTGCGCTTGGAATCAATCGACGCTACGTTGGTGAGGAACCGACAAGCCTTGTCACTGGCATCTACAACCAGATCATGTCCGAGAAACTGCCGGAAAACGGAATTGAATGTATCATTGTTCCACGTAAGGAAAATGATGGAAAAGCTATCAGTGCGTCCACGGTACGTCAGGCTTTGAAGGAAGAAAACTGGGAACTTCTCAGGGAACTTGTCCCTGAGACAACCCTGGATTATTTCCAAAGCCCGGAAGCCCAGCCGGTACTTGAGAAAATTTGTACCGCTGAAAATGTGATTCACTATTGATTTAGAACAGATGGAAAAAATGCTTCATCCCATAAGAGTTTGGGCTGAAAATTAAATTTATTTAGTGAAAGGATTTTCAAGATATGCAAGATCAGGAAGTTACAATTACCGATATGATGTTCTGCCGCGACAGGCGTGTGCAGATCTAGAATGAATTTATAGAAAAATATCAGAAGCCTGTAATTTCTTTTTGTATGAATATTCCAGGGCCGATCAAGACGACGCCTCTGATCCGAAAGGGATTTGAGGCGGGAAAAGATGCTTTATTGCATGCTCTTTCTGCGGCAGATATGAATGTACTTGAATCTCGTGTTTTTCATGATATTACAGGAGATGAGATGCTGCTCTGTGTTGATGCTCCTGCCGAAAAGATTAAGGATCTCACTCAGCAGATTGAGGAGAGGCATCCTTATGGGCGTTTGTTTGATATGGATGTGATCGGGACAGATGGGATGAAACTTTCCCGGTCTTCCTATCGGAAATGTCTGATCTGCAATTGTCAGGCGCAGGAGTGTGCGCGGGCGCGGAGGCATACGGTTGCGGAGATGCAGGATAGAATAGAAGAAATTCTGGGGAATTCCCAGAATCCCGTCAATTTATATTGACATTTTTTAGCAGGGCAAATGCCCTGGGGGCTTTTGTTTATATTGGGATATAAGAAAACCGTCAAGGGACTTGGCCAGTCCCCTGACAACCCCTGGGCTGGGTGTTTGACGGAAATTTTGTCTTGTGTAGTGCCCTTCGAAAAATTCTCCTGGTGTTTCAGGTCGGAAGGCTTTCGTATGAATGGAGCTCAGACTTGCGCTGGTGCTCCTTGAGTCTTAGTTTTCTTAAGCTATAGATTTCGTGACATAAAAATAACAGGATATCTTCTCTTTCGCATAGAGAAGATATCCTGTTATTTTATCATACTACTAGTATTTCATCCTTTAATTAACTCGACTTTTTGACA
>NZ_FR886658.1:0-9522 GCF_000436615.1 Blautia sp. CAG:237 | reverse complement strand
TTGCTACTGTCAAAAAATAGCGTAATAATCTTAATTCCATATCTTTATATTCCTACAAATTTTTCTTGTAACCATTCTATCATGTTGCGTCCCAAACATCATCTATATCATTAATGTGACATTTTACAGCCTTGGAACTTATTCCTGACGTCATTGTCATTTTTTCTGAGGGACATTCCGAGGGAGATCCCGAGGGACATTGTAATTCAAATTTAGCATCACAACTTTAAAAAATAATATGCACAGTTTTATCAGAAACAAGTTTTGCAAACAATTCGTTATTTACTAATTCCGTAACCAATACGATTGCATGATCATCCTGTTCTTTACTATATGTGATTTTCCGTACATCTTTTCTATATTCATTAATATCATCTATATTGATTTTTCCTTCTCTTGCAAGTTGGCATAATATAGCATCATTACTCTTGTAAGATATTGGCACAGGCGCTTTTGCAGCAAATACTTTTCTTAAATCAGTCTCTGCTTTTCTTTGAAAATCATATGTATCACCATCTTGAGAATATATAGTCAGTGTCTTTGTTTCAGGGTAATACCATGATATTATCTCAGACAAAATCGTAATTGATACCTCACCAGCATTTTTCTTTTTTATTCTACCAGTAGACAACATCTCTTCAGAAATTGGCCATTCATCATATAACCTTTGAATCCACTCTTCATATGCTTCCATATCAAGCGGATCCACTTTTTCAACATGACGACGCAAATAGCTTCTGATTCTTGCCAACTGGTGCGTTGATGCCAGGACTATCTGATAAAGATTTCCTTCTTCGTTATTTGTCAAATCCGAATATGATTCCTCTTTAATGCAGTATATCGGGTATCCCATTTCTATTAATCCTTGTACATAATTAGCTCTTCCCGGAGCATCATTTATTTCAGTTAACACCCATTCCGGAATCAGAATCAAATCATAATCTTTCAATATGTCCTCTGGTTGTATGCCTTTCATTTTCAGTCCCTGCATAAAAGAGATTGATGAAGTATCTAAAAGAGCGATATGCTTTTTATCATCTATGTTTTCAATTTTTTCTATATCTATCATTCGCTCCTCCTTGTTATCAGAGCTATTTCAGCCATAATATTCTTTAAATACTCCTCATTATCTTCATGATAACGAACCTCAGGATTTTCATCTCTTGTCCTCTTTATTTTTTCTTGTAAAGAAGACGTATTGACAACATAAGAAGGGCATACCAGACTGTCGTCCAATCCAAGCATTCTGAATCTGTTTGGTAAATCATCAAACTGAAGGTCAAATACTTCTTTGATTTTGCCACAAAGCTTTTCATTTTCACTTTGTATAGCATATTCATATAAAGATACCAACACTGCTTTATATGGTGCTTGAAATGTTGACATACAATGGAATATTTTTGAAACAAACTCTGCTTCCGGAAGTTCTGTAAAATACCTGTCAACACCATTTAACAGCATACATGCTGCAAAATACTCCGCTTTTCTCTCTTCTAGTGTATTATCAGTTTCAATAAAATGGTCAAATGATACTTTATCAAATATCAAATGATATATCTCATGCCACGCTGTAAAATATTGGTTTGCTCTGGGGAGTGCAGTATTTATAACAGGAATAATCTTTTCGTCCTTAACAAATATAGCACCACTCCAATATTTATCTTCTATAGGCATCTGAATCAAACCAAAGCCCTGTAAAATTAGTAGTGCAAGTTGTGGAGCTGATGCAACTTTCATTATAGATGGATTTGTCTGGAGTCTAATTGCCTGTGCTAGAACTTCCTCTTTAATCTCATGATTCTTTTTTATAACAAGCTCCAAGTTTTGGGCAGTAATTAATTCACTCATCTAATCCACATCTCCATTTCATTTCGATTGACACAAAACTGCTATTCGGTAAATTATAGGTACCTTTAATAATAAATCGCACACAAATCAATTACATCAAGAAGTAAATTATACTGCTTCTTTGCTGTTTCGTTCATTTCATGATCCATCGGTGCGTTCTGTGAATACACCGTTGCTGTAGAGAGCTTTGAGGGAGCTGAATGATACAACATCAAGTCTTCTACCGTCATATTGAGTAATTTCAGTATTTTCTGCAAATGGCGATCAAAAGAACTCTTGCTGTCTATACTACCATTCAGCAACTTATCAAGAGTTGGTCGTGAAATATCTGCCTTTGCCGCAAAGGATACTTTTGTATACCCCATATCTCTAATACAATCTTTTAACTTCGAAGCCACCAGACTTCTCTGTTCAAATAATTCATCAAACTTCATTGTGATGACCTCCTTTTCTCTTTTCTACCCTAATTATATTCAAATAAAGAGTATTTATCAATAATATTGTAAAATATTTTTTTACATTTTAACACTATTTTTCTCTTCTATTTGTTTGCAAAAAAGCCATAAGATTTCTCTTTCCAAAATCTTACAGCTCATCTATCATGTTGCATCCCAAACATCATCTATATTTACATGTAATATCTGCACAAAATACCGTGGGTTATTTTCGGGTTATTTTCTAACCGCCTATGCCCTCCAGACCGTGATTTTACTGGCTTTTTGGCGAAGCTTTCAAAGAGTGCCGTGGCAAACGAATAAAACTCTTATCATCACTATCCCCTCTCCTCTGAGCACTTATTTCTCCAGTACTTTTCCTAACATCTCAAACTCTTTCATCGCCTCAATATCTTTCGCCAGTTCATCTTTGCCATTTGCGGAGTATGGTTTGTAAAACAGAACATCCCATGCCAGATAGTCTGCTATGCAGTCAAACTGGCTCTTGATCAGATCATACTGTTTATCCCCTGCCGGAGCACCGCCAATAACAATGATACCGACTTTTTTCTCTTTCATCTGCATGCCACGGCAATAGCATTTGTCGATAACCTGTTTGATCTGTGCTGTGATTCCCCACCAGTAAACCGGTGTTGCAAAAAGGATCATATCTGCTGCTGCGACCTTGTCGATGGTCGGGTTTGTGTCGTCTTTGTCCACACAGCCCTTATGACATTGACAGGCGCCGCAGCCTTTGCATGGAGCGATATTCAGTTTGTCCGGATTAATGACTTCAATCTCATTTCCTTCAGATGCCCCTTTGATAAAAGAATTAATTGCTGTTAAAGTATTTCCTTTTCTTGCGCTTCCGTTGATGATTACGATTTTCATAGTTTTTCCTCTTTTCTGACTTTATAAAATTCGTTCCGGTCTGAACCTCAGATAATCTGATGAAACGAGCCGATACATGATTCCATTTACCTCTCCCTTGAAGCTGTCATCATATCTTTCCCTGCCATGGCAGTGAGAATAGATCACCTGCTCTGCGCCGTATTCTTCTGCCATCTGCGTGAAGGGGCTTTCCTGCTCTCCGATGGTCGTCGGGGGGTAATGTAAAAACATGATAAACTTAGAATATCCGTCTGCTTTTGCTTTGTCAAACGATGTCCTCAGCCGCTCCACCTCCCGCTCCCTGATCTTCAGGAAATGTTCTATTGAATCTTTTCCCTCATAACAATATCCCTTGGTTCCGACCAGCGCATAATCTCCGTAATTGTAATAATTATTCTGAAGAAACTGAAGCCGGCCCTCAAAGCTGTCATTTAATCTGGCAGTTTTCTTTGCGTCCCAGAACATGTCATGATTTCCACGGAGCAGGATCTTCCGCCCGGGAAGTTCCTCAATAAATTTAAGGTCCGTTTCGCACTCTTCAAGATTTCTCCCCCAGCTATGGTCTCCTGTGATCACGATCGTATCTGTATCCTTCACACATTTTGTGACATACTTCTGGATCTTCTTTTCATGATTCTTCCATATCGGATCAAAGACTTCCATCGGCTTATCCACCGAAAATGCCAGATGAAAATCCCCCATCGCCCACAATGCCATATCCTATTTCCACCCTTTCCATATATCCGGCTGATATCCAAGCGTTGACTGCTTTCCATTTCGAACTACAGGTGTCCTGATCACCTGCGGATTCTCTAGTATCTTTGCCAGCTTGTCCTCATCCGCAATATATTTAATCAGCGCAAGCGTATCCTTATCCTTGCCTTCCCAGTTGATCATATTTTCCAAACCACCATTTGCCTGTGCAACCGATGTAACTTCACCCTTGCTCATACCTTTTTCTTTCATGTCAACAAATTGATATTTGATGCCGCGCTCCTTGAAAAAGCGCTCTGCTTTTCTGGTATCGCTACATTTTTTGGTTCCAAATATCTGTATGTTCATAAAATTTTCATTCCTTTCTTTTCCATTACTGTAACGTATATTCATTATTTTTTCTGTATTTCAAACTAATCAACTCTAGTGTACTGCGATCCATCTGAACTCTTTATTCAGATCCAATGTTTTCACACCAATCTTATTCCCATCCATCATGTAACTTCCGTCCGGCGAAATTGCTTCTTCCGTTCTGGCATATAACAGTAGTCCTGAAACTTTCCCGTTGCCTGTCACATCCTGATTCTTTACATAGGTAAAAATCTGATACAGATTTTCAGAATGCAGTATCGCTTTATCATAATGATCTCTCAGGATTTTTTCATAATACTTGGTATCTATGATCAACACCTGATCTCTGTATTTCAGAAGAGTATCCGTCTGCATTACCGGAAGAAAACGGACCATACTTTCCTCTGTCCCCTCAGACAGATTCCACTTCACCTGCGCAGATCGGATTTCTGCCAAATACGAATGATGCTTCTATAACTGTAATCCCTTCTATCTCAATATTCAGAGAAATCATCATTGATAAAAATAATCATAGCATGGAAGCTTTTTACAGTAAAGCTATTCACAAAAAACTTCTTTCCCTCCACCGCCTGATATGTTACACTGAATTCTGATTTTACAAATAAAAAGGTATCATCCTCATCGGGATCTGCCTTCACACAGGGAGGAAAAATTGTATTATTTATTACTATCTATCACTTTCAGTGCATTCGTATCAATTACAATGCGTCTTTCAGACAAGCACATCCGAAACAATATGACCATGTTTCTCTCAAATTATGCTGTCTGTATCTTATTAGCCATATTATTTGGCTTACGTGTCAACACATCCGCATTTTCAGAAGGAGTGATTTTTCCAATAGGCATGGGACTCATCAGCGGAATTATGTACCTTGTCAATTTTATTCTGCTTCAGGTCAATATAAACCGAAACGGCATTGTATTATCAACAACATTTATGAAACTTGGCGTTATCGTACCAACCATTATGGCTGTTGTAGTTTTTCATGAAACCCTGACCCTTACCTCCATTGCCGGTATCTGTCTTGCACTGATCTCCGTCGTTATCATTAACCAGAATCCGAACGAAGTCAAAAATCAAAATGTTTCTTACCAGTTTTCTTTGTTATTGATTCTGTTAGCAGCCGGAGGTTTCACGGATTCTCTTGCAAACATCTACGACAAATGTGGTTCTGCATCCCTGAAGGATCTGTACCTGCTTTGTACATTTCTCTTCGCATTCCTGTGCAGCCTGATTATAAAGACTTACAAGAAGCAGCGTTTTACTTTCGCTGATCTCGGATGGGGAGCACTTATCGGTATACCAAATTATTTTTCCGCCAGATTTCTGCTACTGTCACTTTCACAAATGCCGGCAACCATCGTATATCCTGTATATAACATCGGTACCATTGTGTTTGTTACTATTACAGGTATGATCTTTTTTAAGGAACGTTTATCACTTAACAAATGGATCGCAATGGGAATCATTTTTCTGGCACTTTTCCTGCTTAGCATTTAACCAGCATCAGTGCCTCGATATGTAATACAGAAAAAAATATCCGATACAGAACGCTTATGTTTCTATACCGGATATTTTTTATTTCTTCTCTATAAATTGTCTTACAAACTCATCATAGCCACAAGGTCTTCCCCAGAAAAATCCCTGTCCGAAATCTGGTTCAAGCTTCTGGATCTTTGCCCATTCTTCCTGGTTTTCAACACCTTCAATACAAATCTTCAAGCCAAGATTATGGATCATCCTGCAGAACTGTTTCAGCAGATAATACTCTTTTTCATCTGCCACAGCACTCGATGTAAAAGAACGGTCAATTTTGATGATCTCCGGATCAAGTTCACTGAGATAATGGAAATTAGAATAGCCGGTTCCAAAATCATCCAGTGCCAGTTTAATTCCCATACGCTTTAATTCCTTTAGGAAATGCTGCGTATTAATATCTCCCTCCAGCAGATCACTTTCCGTCAGTTCAATATTCATTGCTTCCGGTGAAAGTCCTGCTTTTTCCATCTCGTCTGCAATATCTATGATCACATCTGACTTTGATACCTGTACCTGGGAAATATTTATATTGACTTTAAATCCAGGAATCACTTTTCTGATCTGACTACATTTTTCCATTGCTTCTTTCATCATCCAGCGTCCTACCGGAATGATCAGGCCTGTCTCCTCCAAAATTGGAATAAATTCTACTGGAGATACCATTCCAAACTTTGAAGAAGAAAAACGCATCAATGATTCAGCTCCACTGAGCCTGCCACTTTTAGCTTCGATCACTGGCTGGTAAAATGCCACAAATCCCTGGAATCCATTTCTTGTCGCCTCTCTGAGTTCCTGTGTAATTTCTCCTTTTCGAATAAACCGACCATAGTCTTTTTCATCAAATATATAACAACGATTTCTTCCGCGCTTCTTTGCCTCATTCAATGAAAAATCTGTCAGCTTCATAACTTTTGAATATTCAATATTCTCAGAACTGTGCAGAGCCAGACTTCCTCCTGAAATTGTATACATTACCTCAAAATCATTTTCTTCAACAAACTGATCGATGGACTCCCTGATCTTTATAAAAAGTTTTCCTGCCTCTTTTGTATCATCCGAGGAAACATCCAGAATTAAAAATTCATCTGCCATCAGTTTATATACTCTTTGTTTTTCTGACATACACGAAGAAATACATGCCGCTGTTTCTCTCAGTATAAAGTCTCCATATTCCATACTGAATTTCTCATTAATTTCTTTAAAATGATCAATTCCAACACGCAACAGATATCCCTTCTTCCAGGTCGGAACCGGATTACTTATGTATTCACGGAAACCAGTTTCACCCAAAAAACCGCTGACATTGTCCGCTTTTTGTTTTCCACCAATCTCATTGATGCAGCCAATCATATAAAGAGGCTTCATTTTGGCATCGCGTATCAAATGTCCCTTGCATTTGATCCAGACAGGCCTTTTTTTCAGATCCATCCAGCGATACTCCATATTGTGAGTACAGCGCTCTGTACTTAGCAGATCATCAAATTCTGCTTTCAGCTTTGCATAATCAGGCCCATAGACAAAATCTCTGTGATACTCCATTACCTTGTGAAAAGCATTTTTCGGAATACAGAATCGCTCCAGTGCCTGTGGCGCAATATAATAATAATCTGTCCTGAAATCTATAACATACGGATAATTATCGGTGGTAGGACTGATAAGATCAATCATACTGCAAAGCTCATCCAACGGCATATCCTGATATTTTTTCTCGTGGAGGATCACTTCATCAATAATATCTTCTGCAGGATGTTTTTCCATATAGGAAAATGTATTTTCCGTCCCCGTTGTCTTTGCAACTTTTTTCCTGCGTTTCTGGCGATACAGCATCGTATCACTTCGTCTTACTATGTCCTTAAAATCAATATCTGTATTCGGAATATAATATGCATATCCTGTTGAAATACTCAACTGATAACTAAGATCACGTGACGTTTCTTTCAGAGTCCGTTCCAGTACATTTATGCAGCCAGGAATCTGTTCCTTTTCCTCACTATGATACACATATGCAAACTCATCACCGCCAATACGAAAACAGTTTTTTTCATTTTTGAACGCACGCCGGATACACTGGTAGCAAAGCTTCAGTGCTTCGTCTCCCTTTTCATGTCCGAAATTGTCATTGATCTCTTTCAGATTATCTACATCAAGTAATACAACACCTGTCGTCCGCAGCTCAATTTCCTGCTCATCCAGATATTTGATCATGTTTTCGTAGGCATTTCTGTTCATCGCTTCCGTCAGCATATCCATATTTGCCATCTTCTGCAGATATACAATTTTCTGTTTCTGAACATACTGGTCATAATATCTGTATACCTGTATCCAGATCAGCGAAACAATAAATCCCATGGTTCCAAGCGGAAGGAATATGGACGTAGTTTCAAAATTTCTGATATAATACAAAGCAAGTTCTGCCGCACCAGATACCATTATGATATACAATGGATACTTAAACTCCCGTGCTGCTTCATTTTCTATTTTTTCTGCCTCATAATGAATCAGCATCAATGTATAGACAACTGTAACCAGCATTAATATATGCGTCATCGGAAGCATAAGGAAAATATCTATGATTCCTGCACACTGAAGTATGACCTGTACTGCCATATTCAGCAGGAACAAAATTGCCAGGTATAACGCGCCTTTACGATACTTGCTTTTGCAGATATCATATAAAAGAAAAGTAAATGGCACCGGAAATAGCAAAAAGGAAAAAAGATCCACAAAATAAAGAGTTCTTCCATCCGGGATCAGAAACTGCATAAATCCACACTGCTGCAATGACCATATCGCAATCAGCAAAGAAAAGATTCCAAGATTCAATAAAATCTCATTTTTGCCCACTGATTTTGCTCTGTTCTTTTTTCTCATACTCGAAAAGTACAAAATCAGACTGACTGTCCCAGAAAACAAAATCCCACAGCTGATAAGCAATATCCCGAAACTGTCTTTCAGAATTCTCAGGACACAATCGCCCCTCGTTCCAAAAGAAAGTGAAAACTCATTTCCATAGTATTTCGAATATACCGGAAGTATCCGTACCTCCAGTTTTTTCCCTGCACTATTCTCTGGAAGATCTACAATATGCCAGCAGGAACCCGGTGATTTCAGAAATTTGGGGGTATTTTCATCTCTGCCATACTGGTAAATTTCCTCACCGTCAAGAAGGACCTCAACAGCTGTATGCGTTGTTTTAAACAAAAGCGACCGTTGTCCATTAAACTCCTCCGGCAAAACCATATTCTCTGTCTTGATCTCGCCATCCACTTCCTGCGTCGCTTCAAATGTCACCGTACCGTCAAAAGACAGCTTCTCTCTCGACGTGCTCTGATTATATATCCATGCAGAAAAAACAATGGCAAATAGCCCGAAGGTAACCAATGCGATCCATAGTCTTTTTTGTACTTTCATATTTCCCCTCATCCATAAATTTAATAAACAAGTGTAACTTTTTTAGTATACACCTTATCCGCTTATCTGACCAGAGATTACGGGGATTTTGTTCATTTTCTCTACTGTGACTCTTCCCAATACTCCTCTGCATCCTGAACATCTTCAAATTCGTCCATATGATCAAAATAAAACTCCTCTGGATCATCATAATCTTGTACATCATACATGTCCTTGGCATTAGATAATTATTCATATCCAATGCCATTACTCTATTTATTTTTTGTAAATCTTTACTTACTTTAACCTATTGTGCTACTTCAAATAAATTAT